>CAYWVA010000065.1:0-11457 GCA_964461545.1 uncultured Rhizobiaceae bacterium
GACCGCTACTGGGGAGCCCAGACCCAGCGCTCGCTGCACAACTTCCGCATCGGCGGGGAGCGCATGCCCCGGCCGCTGATCCGGGCACTCGGCATCGTCAAGAAGGCCGCAAGCCTCGCCAACATGGTGCAAGGGTCGCTCGACGCCAAGATCGGCGAGGCCATTGCCGTCGCCGCCCAGGAGGTGATTGACGGCAAGCTCGACGACCACTTTCCCCTCGTCGTATGGCAGACCGGATCGGGCACCCAGACCAACATGAATGCCAACGAGGTCATCGCCAACCGGGCCATCGAGATGCTCGGCGGCGTCATGGGCTCGAAGCAGCCGATCCACCCCAACGACCATGTCAATCGTTCCCAGTCGTCCAACGACGTGTTCCCGACCGCCATGCACATCGCGGCGGCCGAACAGGTGCACCACCTACTGCTGCCGGCTCTGATCCAACTTGCCAAGGCGCTGGAGAGAAAGGCCAAGTCCTGGAACGGCATCATCAAGATCGGTCGCACCCATACTCAGGACGCCACCCCGATCACCCTCGGCCAGGAGTTTTCGGGCTACGCAGCCCAGGTCCGCCACGGCATCGACCGCATCAAGGACTGCCTGCCCAGAACCTATCTGCTGGCCCAGGGCGGAACGGCCGTGGGCACCGGCGTCAACGCCAAAAAGGGCTTCGACAGGCGCTTCGCCGCCGAGGTGAAGAAGATCACCAGGCTGCCCTTCGCCCCCAACCCCAACAAGTTCGAGGCCCTGGCCGCCAATGACGCCATGGTGGAGTTGTCAGGCGGCCTCAACACGTTAGCGGTGAGCCTGTTCAAGATCGCCAACGACATCCGTTTCCTGGGCTCGGGCCCGCGTTCGGGGCTGGGCGAGCTTGCAGTGCCGGAAAACGAGCCCGGCTCCTCGATCATGCCCGGAAAGGTCAATCCGACCCAGGTCGAGGCCCTCACCATGGTGTGCTGCCAGGTGATGGGCAATCATGTGACGGTGACGGTGGCGGGCTCCCAGGGGCATTTCGAACTCAATGTGTTCAAGCCGGTGATCATTCACAACGCGCTTCAGTCGATCCGGCTGTTGAGCGATGCCGCCCGCAGCTTCACCGACAACTGCATCGCTGGGCTTCGGCCCAACGCTGAGCGTATCGCGGAGCTTCTCGAGCGCTCGCTGATGCTGGTGACGGCGCTGGCCCCCCACATCGGCTACGACAAGGCGGCCGAGATCGCCAAGGCCGCCCACAAGAACGGCACCACGCTGCGCGAGGAGGCCGTGCGGCTCGGGTTCGTCGGCGCCGAGGAGTTCGATCGCCTCGTCCGGCCGGAGCGCATGATCGGGCCTGAGTGAGGTTCTGGGCCGGCAAAATGTGGTATTATGTGGGGGCTGGTCGGAACACTCCTGCCCCGGAACCGTTCACAGTTTTGGGGCGTCGCTTGAGCGGTTGAGTGGTAGACATGGCCGAGATCGTCAATCTGAGGAAGGCGCGCAAGGGTAAGGAGCGCAAGCGCCGCGAAGCCACAGCAGGAGAGAACCGCGCCCGGTTCGGCCGCAGCCGGGCGGAGGTCAGCCGCGAGGAGGCACAGCGGGCACTCGATGAGGCGCGCCTCGGCGCCCATCGGCGAGACGACAGTGATGACGGCTGAAGGCCCGGTCAAGCGCTCGGTCACGGTGGCCGGTCACCGCACCAGCCTGTCGCTCGAACCGGAGTTCTGGCAGGCCCTCAAGCAGGTGGCGCAGCGTGAGAGCCGCACCGTATCGGGCCTCATCGGCGAGATCGATGCGGTGCGCGGCCGGCGCAATCTGTCGAGTGCGGTGCGCGTCTTCGTGCTTGAGCGTGCCCTGACCGGCGAGGATCGGTCGCGCCAGGCGTGAGCCCTGGCACCGTTGCCTTTCGCCATTTGCGCCCGGCAGCACCCGGTGGTATCGGCGCAGGGCCCATGCCCAACTACTTCGCCACATACGGAACCTTCAGGGATTCAGCGCGCGAGCCGGACACGCCGGTTTTTCGCAATCTGACCCACATCGGCGGCTGCATCATCCCCGGCCGGCTTTATCAGATGGGCGCTTATCCGGCCCTGAAGCCTGGCGACGGCAGGGTCAAGGGCGAATTGATCGCGCTGTCGTGGCAGTTTGATTTCGGTGCTCTCGACGCTTACGAGAACTACTTTCCCAACAAGCCCTGGGCGTGCCGTTATGTGCGCCGCCGGGTCCGGCTGGTCGCGCCGGCGGTAGAGGCCTGGGTGTACATCTACAACGGTCCGGTGGATCGCACCACCCTGATCAGATCCGGCGATTGGCTGGAGGCGATCGCCGCCGGGGTACGAGTTCGGCGCTTCCGGGGCGACCAGCTGCCGGTGGCGAAGTATTCCTTCCGCCTCAAAGCCGGCGACCGGTGAAGCAGTAGCGAGGCTGGGTTAGAGGCTGGGCGAGAACAGCCGGGCGGCGGCGTCGGAGGCTGCGGCTACCACCGTTTTACCGCCCTCCAGCCGGGCCTGGCCGCCGGCCACCAGGGCAAGCGCCATGGGATACAACCGGTGCTCGGCGTCCAGCACCCGGGCGGCAAGGGCTTCAGCACTGTCGTCGCCAAGCACGGCAACGGCGGCCTGGGCGATGATCGGCCCGCCGTCGATCTCGGGAGTCACGAAGTGCACCGTGCAGCCATGCACCCGCACGCCCTCGGCGAGGGCGCGAACGTGCGTATCGAGGCCCTTGTAGAGCGGCAGCAGCGAGGGGTGGATATTGATGACCCTGCCCTGCCAGGCAGACAGGAAATCGGCCGTGAGGATGCGCATGAACCCGGCACATGCGACGAGTTCGATGCCATGGTGGCGCAAGCTTCGGTCGAGTTCGGCATCAAATTTCGCCCGGCCGGCGAAGTCCCGATGATCGATGACAACAGTCGCCACCCCCGCCTGGCGGGCAATTTCGAGCCCTTCGGCTTCTGGTCGGTTGGAGACGACCAGCGCGATGTCGGCCGGATAGGCCGGATCGCGCGCCGCCGCCAGCAGCGCCCGCAGGTTCGAGCCACGGCCCGAGATCAAGACGGCGGTAGGCTGGCGTCCTGCCATATCACGGCAACCTGAGCCTTCCCCGGTACAGCACCGCCGCACGACCGGGCCGTTCAACGATCCGGCCGAGCCGGACCACCGCCTCGCCAGCCCCGGCGAGCGTCAGCATGACGTCGTCGGCCTGGCTTTCGGCAACCACGGCAACCATGCCGATGCCGCAGTTGAAGGTACGCAGGCATTCGCTTGGGGCAATCGCCCCGGTGCGCTTGAGCCAGCCGAACACGGGCGGCACCTCGATGGCACCGAGATCGATCTCGGCCGCCACGGCCTCGGGCAGGACGCGCGGGATGTTTTCGGTCATGCCGCCCCCGGTGATATGGGCAAGCGCCTTGATGCCGGTGTGGCGCTTGAGCGCATTCAGGACGGCTTTGACATAGATCCGGGTTGGCGTCAGGAGCGCCTCGGCCAGGCTCCGGGAGGCGTCGAACGGCGCCGCATCGGCGTAACCCAGACCGCTTTTTTCCACCAGCTTGCGGATCAGCGAGTAGCCGTTGGAATGGGGCCCGGATGCGGCAAGTCCGATCACCGCGTCTCCGGGCTTGAGGTTGCGCCGGGGCAAGATGCCCCGGCGCTCCACCGCCCCGACACAGAACCCCGCAAGGTCATAATCGCCGAGGCGATACATGCCGGGCATCTCCGCCGTCTCGCCGCCGATCAGGGCGCAGTTTGCCAATCGACAGCCTTCGGCGATGCCGGCGATCACCTGGCGCGCGACCTCCACATCGAGTGCGCCGCAGGCGAAATAATCGAGAAAGAACAGGGGCTCGGCTCCCTGGACGACGAGATCGTTGACCGACATGGCCACGAGATCGATGCCGATGGTGTCGTGGCGGCCGACTTCGACAGCGATCTTGATCTTGGTGCCGACCCCGTCGGCAGCGGCCACCAGAACCGGGTCCTTGAAACCGCAGCGCTTGAGGTCGAACAGACCGCCGAAGCCGCCAAGCGCCACCTCGGCGCCCTTGCGCCGGGTCGAGCGGGCCAGCGGCGCGATGGCGCTCACCAGCGCGTTGCCGGCCGCGATATCGACTCCGGCGGCCGTGTAGGCCCCGGGGCGACGTCGACCTTGCTCGCGGTTCGCCATCTGAGTACGTTTGCCGGAATGACAGCCGTTGCGGCCTGTTTGTCATTGCGCCGGCAGCGGACGCAAGCGAAAACGCCAAACAACCCGCAGCCCATCAAACCGGTCATCATGGCAAGCCGCAGTCGTTTCGGAACTTGGTCTTTACCTGCCGGCCTGCTTTTGGCCGTGCTCGTCTGGGCGGGCACCATGGCGGCCCAGGCCCAGTCCCAGACACCGGCCGATCCGCTTTATACCGTCTCAGGCATTGCCGTGGACGTGTCCGACACCAATGCCAGCCGCGCCAAGCTCCAGGCGATCTCCCAGGCCCAGGTCAAGGCGTTTGCCGTCCTGCTGGATCGGCTCGGCGGCGTTCAGGCATCGGCGCCCCTGCAGAACCTCAGTCCCGCAGTTATCGGGCGCCTGATGGCAAGTCTGTCGATCGAGGAGGAGCGGACCGGCCCCGGGCGCTATATCGGCCGCTTCACCATCCGCTTCCTCCCAGACAAGGTGAGGAAAGTGCTGGCCGAGGTCGGCGTCGCCTACACCGAGGACCGAGCACCGTCCATTGTCGTCATCCCCGTGTGGTTCGGCCCGGACGGTCCCGAAGTGTGGTCAAACAACCCCTGGCGGGCCGGCTGGCTGGCGCTGAATGCCCACGACACCCTGGTGCCTCTCGTCATTCCCTTGGGCGATCTCACCGATTCCCACACGCTCAGCGCCGAACAGGCGCTTGACGGATCTCAGCGCGAACTCGACGCGATACGCGCCCGCTACGCGGCCGAGGCGATCATCGTGGCCGTTGCCGCGCCGCTCGGCGACACCACGATCCGCGCAACGGTGGTGGGCGACACGCCCTTGGGACGGGTCGATTTCGACGAGGTCCACACCGCCAACGAGGGCGGGGTTGCTGCCGCAGCCGAGCAGGTGGTTCGGCACCTTCATTCGGCAATGGTCGCCAAGTGGCGCACCTCGCAGGCACGCCCCGGCCCGGCGAGTGGCACTGTCCAGTCGCTTCCGGTGGCCGTGCCGTTTTCGACCCTCGAGCAATGGAACGGCATCCGCTCCAGGCTGGTGCGGACGCCAGGAGTGACCGGGGTCGATCTGTCGTCGCTGTCGGGCCAGGGCGCAATCGTGCGGCTGAGCTATTCGGTGCCGTTTTCCGACCTCCAGGCAGAGCTTGCTGCCAGACAGCTCAATCTGGCGCTGATGGGAGAGACCTGGGTGTTACGGCCGTTCTAAGGGAAATGCTCCGGCGGGTCTGTTCCGGCGCCGGGCGGGACGCGTTGCGCAAATGAACCTGCCGAACATCATTACCATTGCCCGCATCCTGCTGGCGCCGTTCATCATCTGGCTCATCATCTCAGGCGAGATGCTGGCTGCCTTCATCGTCTTCCTGGTGGCCGGCATCAGCGACGGGGTCGACGGCTATCTGGCCAAGCGCTGGTCCCAGATCACCGCGCTCGGAGCCCACCTCGATCCGCTGGCCGACAAGCTTCTGCTGGTGTCGATCTATGTCGCCCTCGGACTTGGCGGGCACCTGGCCCCGTGGCTGGTCATCCTGGTGGTGAGCCGCGATCTGTTGATTCTCGGCGGACTCATGCTTGCCTGGGTGATGGGCCGGCCGATGGCCATCAAGCCGCTGGCCATCAGCAAGGTGAACACCTTCGGCCAGATCCTGCTTGCGGGAACTGTTCTGGGGGTGCTGGGACTTGGTCTTGACTTTCCCCATCTGATTGAACTGGGCAGCTGGGTGGTCGGCGTTCTGACAGTGATCTCCGGCGCGTTTTACCTGCGCGACTGGTTCTTTTATGTCGCCAATGGCAACGGCAAAACCGACCTTCCGAAGTAGATGAGAGGCCAGCCAGCAACCCAATTGCCATGACAGATGACCGGGCAGGGACGCCCCGCCAACTTGTTTTCGACCTGCCGAGGCGCGCCGGGCTGAGCCGGCAGGACTTCTGCGTCAGCCCCGCCAACCAGGCGGCTGTGGCGATGATCGAGCGCTGGCCGGAGTGGCCGGCTTGCACCGTCTTCCTGATCGGGCCGGCGGGCAGCGGCAAGAGCCACCTCGCCCATATCTGGCGCGGCTTGAGCGGGGCCCCCCTCCTCGCCGCGGAGTTGCTTCGCACCGACATCGTGCCTGAGGCGCTTGGCGCCGGCGCCCTGGTGCTCGAGGATGGCCCCGGCTCTGCACTCGACGAACGGGCCTTCTTCCACCTCATGAACCATGCCCGCGAACACCGCGCCTTCGTCCTCGTCACATCCCGACAGCTGCCGGCGCTGTGGCCGGTCGAACTGGCCGATCTCAGGTCGCGGCTGCGGGCAAGCCCGGCGGTCGAGCTCGAAGGCCCCGACGATGCGCTGCTGCGGGCCGTCCTGGTCAAGCACTTTGCCGACCGCCAGATCGCCGTAGACGAGGCGGTGGTGTCCTATCTGGTGTCGCGCATGGAGCGCTCGTTCGACGCCGCCCGCCGGCTGGTGGCCGAGATCGATCACCGGGCGCTGGCCGAGAAGTCGGAAGTGACGCGCAGCTTCGTGGCCCGGGTGCTCGCCCAGTGGGACGAGCCCGGGCTGTTCGACAAGAGTTAGGGAACTTCCTTCATTGCTTGCCCGTATCGCTCTATGATCGGCGAGGACAATTGACGGTAGGCGATGACCATCGAACTCACAAAGGAGCTGGAACGCGAGCTCGCCAAAGCCTGCACGCCAGGATCGGCGGCGGTCGCCGCACTGCCGACCATCGAACCGGCGAGCCCCTCCCGGTTCATCAATCGCGAGCTGTCGTGGCTCGGCTTCAATCTCCGGGTCCTGGAAGAAGCGCGCAATCCCCGCCATCCTGTGCTCGAACGCCTGCGCTTCCACTCGATCTCGGCCAACAATCTCGACGAGTTCTTCATGGTCCGGGTCGCCGGGCTCGCCGGTCAGATCCGCGAAGGGGTGGCCGAGATCAGCCAGGACGGCCTTACCGCGGCCGAACAGCTCGAGCGCATCCGCGCCGTGACCCAGGAGCTGATGACCGAACAGGACCGGCGCTGGCACGAGCTGCGCCAGGCACTGGCCGTGGAAGGCATTGTCATCGTAGAGCCCGATGAGCTCACCGATGCCGATCGGGCCTATCTCGATGAGCGCTTCCTCAATGAGGTGCTGCTGATCGTTACCCCGATTGCCATCGACCCAGCCCATCCGTTCCCGTTCATCCCCAATCGCGGCTTTTGCCTGGCGCTCGAGCTGCGCCGGCGCAGCGACGGCCAGCGCATGAACGCGCTGTTGCCCATCTCCCACCAGCTTGAACGGTTCACCCGCCTGCCGGCCGCTGCCGAAGGCCCGCGGGCCCGCTTCATGGCGGTCGAGGCGATGCTGCTATTGTACGCGCCGCGTCTCTTCCCTGGTTATGACATCGAAGGCAAAGGCGTGTTCCGGGTATTGCGCGACAGCGACCTCGAGGTGGCGGAAGAGGCCGAGGATCTGGTGCGGCTGTTCGAGCGCGCCCTCAAGCGCCGCCGCCGCGGCCTGGTGATCCGCATGGAGATGGACCGCGACTGCCCCAAGTCGCTCAGGGACTTCATCGCCGACGAGCTCAAGGTGTCCGATGAAGTGGTGGTGACCTGCGGAGGCCTGGTGGGATATGATGACACTGCACAGCTCATCCTCGACGAGCGCCCCGATCTGAAGTTCCCGCCCTACATCCCCCGCTTCCCCGAGCGCATCCGGGAGCATGGCGGGGATTGCTTTGCGGCGATCCGCCAGAAGGACATTCTGGTCCACCACCCCTACGAGTCCTTCGATGTGGTGGTGCAGTTCGTGCGTCAGGCCGCCGCCGATCCCGACGTGGTGGCGATCAAGCAGACCCTCTACCGCACCTCGAGCGACAGCCCGATTGTGGCCGCCCTGTCCACGGCGGCCGAAGCCGGCAAATCGGTCATGGCGATCGTCGAGCTCAAGGCGCGCTTCGACGAGGAGGCCAACATCCAGTGGGCCCGCGACCTCGAACGCGCCGGCGCCCAGGTGGTGTTCGGGTTCCTGGAGCTCAAGACCCACGCCAAGGTGTCGATGGTGGTGCGTCGCGAAGCCGGACAGCTCAGAAGCTATGTGCACTACGGCACCGGCAACTATCACCCGGTGACCGCCAGGAGCTACACCGATCTGTCCTACTTTACCTGCGATCCGGCCCTGTGCCGGGATGCTGCGCGGTTGTTCAACTACATTTCGGGCTACGCCCAGCCCGAAGAGCTCGAGCATATCGCGGTCTCCCCGGTCAACCTCAAGACCCGGCTGATTGAGCATATCGAGGAAGAGATTGCCCACGCCCACGCCCGCCGGCCGGCCCAGATCTGGGCCAAGCTCAACGCGCTCGTCGACCCTGACATCATCGACCTGCTGTATCAAGCGAGCCAGGCCGGGGTCCATATTGAGCTCATCGTGCGCGGCATCTGCTGCCTGAGGCCCGGCGTGCCCGGGCTGTCAGACAACATCCGGGTGAAGAGCATCATCGGTCGCTTCCTGGAGCATGGCCGGATCTACTGCTTTGGCGCCGGCCACGGCCTGCCCCACGCCAAGGCGCGGGTCTATATCGGCTCGGCCGATCTCATGCCGCGCAATCTCGACCGCCGGGTCGAGACCCTGGTGCCGATCCTCAACCCCACGGTCCACGACCAGGTGCTCGATCAGATCATGGTGGCCAATTTCAAGGACAATCAGCAAAGTTGGGAACTGTTGGCGGACGGCTCATCGCGTCGCATCGTGCCGACCGCGGACGAGGAGCCGTTCCATGCCCACGATTACTTCATGAACAACCCGTCGCTGTCGGGGCGCGGCAGCTCGCTCAAGACCAGCCTTCCGCCGCAGCTCAAGCGCAGTCTGCCGCGCAAGGTCAAAGGGCGGCGATGATGGAGGAGACGTTCCGGCCGGAGCCGCCTCGGTTCCGACCGGTTGCGGTGGTCGACATGGGCTCGAACTCGGTTCGGCTCGTGGTCTATGACGGCCTGCGCCGAGCGCCCTCGCCGGTGTTCAACGAAAAGATCCTGTGCGGTCTCGGCCGCGGCGTGGCGCTCACCGGCGAGCTGGCAGCCGGACCGAAGCGCCGGGCGCTCGCCGCCCTGCAGCGCTTTCGGGCGTTGTGCCGGCAGATCGCCGTCACCAAGATCTTCGCGGTGGCCACCGCAGCAGTGCGCGAGGCCTCCAATGGCCCCGATTTTGTGGTTGAGGCGGAGCGCGCGCTGGGGGTGCCGATCACCGTGCTGACGGGAAGCCAGGAGGCCGAGTTGACGGCGCTGGGCGCGATCTCCGGCATTCCCGATGCCGACGGTGTGGTCGGCGACCTTGGCGGCGGCAGTCTGGAACTTGTGGAGGTAAATCAGGGCAAGATCCTTCGCACCGCCACCTTGCCGCTCGGGCCCTTGCGGCTCATCGACCTGTCGGGAGGCAAGGTCGCCGAGGCCAGACGGATCGTCGATGAGGCGCTCAACCGTTGTGAGCTCCTCGACCCGCTGAACGGTCGCGACTTCTACGCGGTTGGCGGCGCCTGGCGTAATCTTGCCCGCATGCACATGGTGCAGAATGCCCATCCGTTGACCATCCTGCATCACTACACGGTGCCGCGCGAGGGCTTCCGCTCCGTTGCCAAGCTGGTGGCGGGGCTGTCGCCGACCTCGCTTTATGCCATCCGGGCCGTGGCGCGCAGCCGGGCCGAGACCCTGCCCTATGGCGCCATGGTGATCGAGCGCATCTTGGCTCGCGCCAAGGCGCGCAACGTCGTGGTCTCGGTGTTCGGGGTGCGCGAGGGGCTGATCTATGCCAGCCTCAAGAAGAACAGGCGCGATGCCGATCCGCTGCTGTCGGCGTGCTGGGAGTTCGCGCGCCGCTATGCCCGCTCCCCCGCCCATGAGCTGGAGTTGTGCGCCTGGACGGACCAGCTCTTCGGCACCGCGACGGTGCAGGAAACCGCCACCGAACGCCGGCTGCGCCATGCCGCATGCATGCTGGCCGACATATCCTGGAGGGCCACTCCCGACTATCGCGGCAGCCGCGCCGTGACCGTGATCTCGCAGGCCTCCTTTGTCGGCGTCGATCACCCGGGGCGGGCCTTCCTCGCCCTTGCGGTGTTCTTTCGCTACGAAGGCCCGGGCAGCGAGTCGGCACCTGCCGAGCTGGTGCGGCTGGTCGACGAGGCGGCGTTTGAGCGCGCCAGGCAGCTCGCGGCCGCGATGCGCCTTGCCTATGTGCTCACTGCCGCGATGACCGGCGTGCTGCCGCAGATTGGGCTTGAGGATTTGTGCTCCAAGACGCTGCGGCTCAGGCTGCCGCAAAGCCTTGCCGACCTCCAGGGCGAGCCGGTGGACAAGCGCCTCGCTCAGCTCGCCCAGCTACTCGGGCGCATGCCGGAACTCGTACTGGGATGAGCGGCCGATAAGGCCTTGCCGCCGTTGCCGGCCAGCGCCGCGGCAACGACGCGCAGCAAATCGTCGCGATCCTGCGGTTCGGCAACGGACCCGGCCGCACGCTCGACCATCTTCAGATGCTTCACGATGGCCTGTCTGTGCTCCGGCGTGGCGGCGACCTTCAACAGATCTCCGAGTCTTCGGCCAAGGCCGATCAGCACCGAGACATCGGCCGACTGGCGAATCTGATCGAACGCCCTGTCGACCAGCCCGTCAAAGTCGATGGCATTGGCTACGATGCGCAGGCGCCCCTCGGCGTCGCGATGTTGCTTGGCCGGCAGCGCGCGGCGCGAGACGATTTCCAGTGCAGCGGCAAGCCGGTCGACCGCCGCGATGGCGGTGTGAGGGTCATTCAGGCTCGGTGACAGCGCCCGCAGGGCGATTTCCACAAGTTGACGCACGGAGTATTCCAGGTCTTGCGTCTTGGTCCGCCTGGACCCGACAAGCACCGTTTCGGCGATATCGCTCACGGTATCGTCCGATACCGGTTGGCGCGAGTGAACCTCGAAATGCTTTGTGCCGCTGAGTACGAAGTGGCCGGCGCGAACGTCGAGCACGATCAGCAGGTCATGCTCGCAGGCCAACTCCAGCAGCGTCTCATAATCGATGACCTGGACATATCCGCTTTTGCGCACCGCCGCCGATCTGCGGTGCGGATAAGGGGCGGTCTCGGCTCCGTCGGCCGGTTCCGGCCGATCCAGTGGCAACCGTCGCACGGCGGAGTCCAGCGAGTCGGCCACCTGACGAACGATGGTATCGGAGACGATCGAATGGGCGATCAGATTGACGTGAAACAGCAGCGCGAAGAGGCAGGCGACGGTCAGCACGCTTGCCACCGTGACTGCCAAATGCGGGACCGCCTCCGGGCCAAGCTCGTCCTCGATGGTCCGCAGCACCA
>CAYWVA010000066.1:0-11364 GCA_964461545.1 uncultured Rhizobiaceae bacterium
CAGTCGGCGTTGTCGCTCGGCGGCCCCGATGCGGCGGCATACGCCCTTCTCGGCATTATCCTGTTTGCCGGGGCAACGGCCATCTTCGGGCTCGTCATGGCGCTCACCGCCTACGCCATCTTCGCGCCCCTTGAGCGCCGCGCCTGGCTCGCCCGCCGGCGCATCATAGTCGCCGGCGGCATCGTGTTCCCCATCGTCACGTTGAGCGCCCTGCTGGTCTACGGCTTTTGGCTCTTGCGCGAGGCGCATTGGAGCGAGGCGGGCCGCGCCGCACAGTCCGACCACGGCGATGCGGCATTCACCGTGGAGGTCGTCGGCGAGCAGTTCTGGTGGCGGGTGCGCTATCTCGATGAGGCCGGCGAGGTCGCATTCGACACCGCCAACGAGATCCGCATCCCCACCGGCCGGCGCGTCGCCCTGCGGCTGACCAGTGCTGATGTCATCCACAGCTTCTGGGTGCCGAGTCTTGGCGGCAAGATCGACATGATTCCGGGCCGCACCACGACCTTGACGCTCCTGGCAGATCGGGAGGGCATGTTCCGTGGCCAGTGCGCCGAATTCTGCGGCGCCCAGCATGCTAGGATGGCATTCCATGCCGTGGCCATGGCGCCCAACCGCTTCGAGGACTGGCTCAGCCGCCAACACCAGCCGCCGCCGGCGCCCGCCGACCCGTTCCTGCAGCGCGGCCTTGAGGTGTTCATGTCGAGCGGCTGTGGTGCCTGCCACACCATCCGAGGGACCGCAGCAGCCGGCACCCTGGGGCCGGATCTCACCAGCATGGGCAGCCGGCCGTCGGTGGCGGCCGGCACGTTTCCCACCAATGCCGGGACGATCGCCGGCTGGATCGCCTCCAGCCAGCACATCAAGCCTGGCAACCAGATGCCGTCCTTCGACGCCCTGAGCGGTCCTGACCTGAGGGCGATCGCGGTCTATCTGGAGAGCCTGCAGTGACGCTGCCCAATCCACTTGAGCGCACGGAGGAAGAAAACGCCGAGCTCCAGGTCATCTGGAGCCCGCCGCGAGGCTGGCGGTTCCTGTCCGTCGTCAACAATATCTTCGTTGGCCAGATGCACGTCGCCGCGGCCCTGTTCTTCTTCCTCATGGCCGGCCTGATGGCCGTCGTCATGCGGGCGCAGCTCGCCCTGCCGGACAGCAACCTGGTCGGTCACGGCCTGTTCAACCAGCTGTTCACCATGCACGGCTCCATGATGATGTTTCTGTTCGCCACGCCCGTCGTGGGGGGCATGGCCGTCTATCTGCTGCCGAGCATGCACGGCGCCCGCGACATGCCGTTCCCCCGGCTCAGCGCCTACGGCTTCTGGTCCTACGTCATCGGCGGCATGATCTTCTTCTCGAGCCTGTTCTTCGGCCTGGCCCCGGACGGCGGCTGGTTCATGTATCCGCCGCTCACCAGCCTCGAGTTCTCGCCCGGCATCAATGCCGACTTCTGGCTGCTGGGCATCGCGTTCATCGAGATCTCGGTCATCGCCGCCGCCATCGAGATCGTCGTCGGCGTCTTCCGCACCCGGGCTCCTGGCATGACGCTCGACAAGATCCCCGTCTACACCTGGGCCATGCTGGTGTTTGCCGCGATGATCATCTTTGCCTTTCCGGCCCTGGTGCTCGGCACCCTCATGCTCGAACTGGAGCGCGCCTTTGACTGGCCGTTCTTCATCGCCGAACGGGGCGGCGATGCGCTTCTGTGGCAGCACCTGTTCTGGTTCTTCGGCCACCCGGAGGTCTACATCATCTTCATACCGGCGGCCGGCATGGTGTCGATGATCGTGCCGGTCATGGCCCAGACGCCGCTCATCGGCTACCGCCTCGTCGTCCTGGCCCTGATCGCCACCGGCTTCTTCAGCTTCGGCCTGTGGGTGCACCACATGTTCGCCACCGGCATGCCCAAGGTGTCGCTGAGCTTCTTCTCCGCCGCCAGCATGGCGGTGGCCATCCCGAGCGGCATCCAGGTTTTCGCCTGGATCGCCACCATTGCCGCCGGCAGGCTCCGGCTGACGGTGCCGACGCTGTTCATTCTCGGCTTCCTGTTCGTCTTCACGCTCGGCGGCCTGACCGGTGTCATGGTGGCGATGATCCCGTTCGACTGGCAGGTCCACGACACCTATTTCGTCGTTGCTCATCTGCACTACGTGCTGATCGGTGGGCTGGTGTTCCCGCTGTTCGCCGCTCTGTACTACTGGGCGCCCTTGGCGAGCCGCACTCCCCTGTCCGAGACACTCGGCCGGTGGGCCTTCGGGCTCATTTTCGTCGGCGTCAACGTGACGTTCTTCCCCATGCACCTCACCGGGCTCCTGGGCATGCCGAGGCGGGTCTACACTTTTCCCGCCGGGCTCGGCTGGGACGAGCTCAACCTCATCTCCTCGCTCGGCGCCGTCATGCTTGCCGTCGGCGTGGGCATCATCGCCATCGATTTCGCCAGGAGTTTCCGCAGCAGCGCCTTGAACAACGCCGGCAACATCTGGAACGCCGGCACGCTTGAATGGTCGCTGGCCGGAACCTACTCGATCCGCTCCATCCCGCTCGTCACCGAGCGCTATCCGCTGTGGCACCAGCCCGGCCTCGCCGAGGAGGTCAGCGCCGGCCACCACTACATCCCGGCGGCGCCGACCGGCGGGCGGGAAACCATCGTGACGAGCTCCATCGACGCGCGACCGCAATACATATTGCAACTGCCGAGCGCCGACTGGGCGCCCGTGCTCGCCGCCTTGTGCACGGCAGGATTCTTCCTGTTCCTGATCTTCAAGATGGTGGCCCCGGCCCTGGTCTTCGGGGCGGCGGCGCTGGCCGCCTTCATATGGTGGCTGTGGCGGACCGACCCCGGTGCCACCATCGAGCCGGTGGACATCGGCGGCGGCGTCATGCTGCCGGTCTATGCCAGCGGCACGGTCTCGCACTCCTGGTGGGCGATGGTCACGCTGCTGGTGGCGATTGCCACTTTGTTCGCCAGCCTGGCGTTTTCTTACCTCTATCTGTGGATGGTCAATCCGCTCGCCTGGCCGCCCGCCGACGTGACCGTTCCGGGTATCGGGGCGCCCGTCATTGCCGGCCTGCTCTATCTCGCCAGCAGCGGGGTCGTTTTTCTGGCCGGCACCTCCCTCGGGCGCGGCGAAACGGGGCGCGGTGGCATCGCTACCTCCGGCCTGCTGGCGCTGGCAGTCCCGCTGCTCATCGCTGCCGCCGCCATCGAGGTCCTGGGCCATTGGCAAAGCGGCCTCAGGCCGGACGCCCACGGTTACGGGGCGATCGTCTATCTGACGGGCTCCCTCCAAGGGGCGGCGGTGTTCACCGCCGCCGTCATGGGCCTGTTCACCATCGCCAAGCATTTGACCGGACGGCTGACCGGGGTGCGCCGGGTGACGCTCGATAACGTGACGCTGTTCTGGCACTACGTCGTGGCGCAAGGGATCGTCGGGCTCCTTCTGGTCCACATCGGTCCGCGGGCGCTCGGGGGCCAGTGATGGACAATCTCCGCTTCGCCCCGGTCATCGCCTATCTGCTTGCCGGCATGATCGTGTGGGCTGCCGCCTTCACGGCGGCCTATACGGTGGCGGCCATCGTGTGCGCCCGTCGCCTCGGCGACGTGGCGGTGCTTGGCATCGCCATGCTGCCGTTGTCGATCGGCGCCATCACCGTGGTGGCGCTGGCCGCCACCGGCGCCATTGCCGTTGCCGCCTACCGGCGCCGGCCCGCAGGCGGCAGCCGCGACAACGCCGGGCCACACGGCTTCGTGCACGCCATGGCGCTGATCGTGGCCCTGCTGGCCATCGTGGCGATTGTCTGGAACGGCGTTCCGGCGCTGTTTTTTGCCACCTGCGCCTGACCTTCGGGGAAACCCGATGGCGGCCACGGCCGTTAGAGGGATGGCCGTGCAGGCACGGTGGGCAATGCCTTGCCACCCTGCCGGGCCGCGCGCAAAATGGAAAGGGTGAATAAACACCAGGACTGGGACCATGGAGAGGAAACCGTCACCCAAGCCGACGAGCGACAGCGGCGAGCCGCCGCCAGACGACGTTATGCTCACCATTTCGCCGGCCAGTGTCGTCTATGTGATCGCCAAGGCGAAGGAGTTTGCCGTCAAGGACGTGGTGAGCGAGCCCGAGCCGGCATCCAACCCCAGCGACGATCGCATGGTGGAGATCCTCGAGGATCACCCCGACGGTTCCGCCGAAGAGGAGCTGTCGCGCTTCATCGGAGAACTGAGCGAGGACGAACAGATCGATCTGGTGGCACTGGCCTGGCTCGGCCGCGACGATTTTTCGGCCGAGGAATGGCCGGAGGTCCGCCAGCAGGCGGTCGATGCCCGCAACGACAAGACGGCCCGCTATCTGCTCGGCATGGCGCTTCTGGCAAACTACCTGGAAGCCGGCCTGACCACCCTCGGCTACTCGGTGGAAGAGCTTGAGAGCGATCTCTGGTCGTAGTCGCCGGCACCGGCGCCCCCTTGATCAGGCGGGGGCCGTGACCAAATTCAAGGGCCTGGTCCCAAGAGCAACGGCGGAGGACAGCAACGTGGCAATGGTTCAGCCAAACTCACAACGGGACCGGGCGCTGACCCGCAGCGATGTCGCCAACGCGCTCGGCGACGACGAGGCGACTGCCATCACGGCGATCCTGGCGCTCAACCCCACCTATGGCGAATTTCACACCGCCCTCGCCTGGGCGCTCGGAGAAAGCGACGTGATGGGCGCGGCGCGCCGGCCGCTCGACGGCAAGGCCAAGCAGATCTACGACATTCTGGCGGCCGACGAGGTCTGGCTGGAGGATCTTGCCCGGCGCTCGTGACCGGCGCTGGAGCCGAAGTGACCGGTCTGGGTTGCGTCCTGCCAGCGAAGGCGGGCATCCCATAGAGGCGTCGGCAGGCATCAAGCTCCCTGACGAGTCTGACTGAATCGGCCCATTGCCGCGGTTGGCCGGTTCACCTATGATGCCAGCCAATGGGATAGCTTCAACAGGTACGGCAGTTTTGGCTGCGTGCGTCGCGGCCGTGGCGGTGATGACAACGGCCGCTGCGCAGGAATATGGCTGCCATTTCTCCGGGCAGCGCTACGCGCAGGGCGAGATAGCCTGCATCCGCGGCAATATTGCCCGCTGCGGCAAGTATCTCACCAATTCGTCCTGGAACTTCTCGACTGATACGTGCATCCAGGGGACGAACCCGCGAATGTGGACGCCAAGGCGCCGGGGTGCCGAGAACTCGCCCGGCGAGACCGAAAACTAGTTTGTCGGCGCCGTCATGCTGGGGCTGATAGCGCGCCTCGGGCTGCTCGCACTGCTGGTGCTGTGGAACCACGGTGCCGGCTCAGCAGGGCCGCATCGAGCCCCCGGTGAGTTCGACTACTACGTTCTTGCCCTGTCATGGTCTCCGACCTATTGCGCCTCGCCGCAGGCTCACCGCGATCCGCTTCAGTGCGGCCCCGGCCGCCGCTACGATTTCGTGGTGCACGGGCTGTGGCCGCAATACCGCAATGGCTGGCCGCAATTTTGCGCCGACATGGACGAGCCGCTGCCGCAGCCGTTGATCGCCGGAATGCTCGACATCATGCCGTCATCCAGGCTAATCCAGCACCAATGGAGGAAGCACGGGACATGCTCCGGGCTGGCGCCGGACGAGTATTTCGACCTGACCCGAAGGCTCTTTGACGAGGTCAGGGTTCCCGCCCGCTATATCACCCCGCCCAGGAGCATCGAAGTGAGCATGCAGCAGATCGTCGCGGACTTCGAGGCCACCAACCGGGGGCTGAGGCGGGACATGATTTCAGTGCACTGTGGCAACCGGCGTGACCAGGCTCGGCTGGTCGAGTTGCGCATCTGTTTTTCACGGCAAGGCGCGTTCCGGTCCTGTGGTGCCAATGAGCGCCGCCAGTGCCGTGCCGAGCGGCTCGTTCTGCCGCTGGTGCGCTGAAGGGGTGACGGGTGTCGAGGCAAGTCATTGTCTTCAGGCACATGGACGGCGACAGCCCCGGCCGATTGTCCGGGCTGCTTGCGGCCACGGGCTTTGCGGTTGAGATCGTCGAGCTCCATCGTGGCCAGGCCATCCCGGTGCTGGACCCTTACGATCTGATGCTGGTGCTGGGCGGCGCCATGCATCCGTGGGAGGAGGAGGCCCATCCCTGGCTTGCGGCAGAAAAGCAGGCCATCGCAGAGTGGGTGCGAGATCGCGCCAAGCCTTACATCGGCATCTGCCTCGGCCACCAGCTTCTGGCCGATGCCCTGGGGGGCGAGGTCGGCATGGCATCATCTCCCGAGATCGGCGTCTACGAGATGGCTTTCGAGCCGGCCGCAAGCGGGCATCCGTTCTCCGCCGGCCTGACAGGCCGACAAAGGGTGTTGCAGTGGCATCTGGCCGAAGTCAAGCGGCTGCCCGAAGGCGCGCAGGCCCTGGCGGCCTCTGCCGGCACTGCCATTCAGGCCATGGCAGTGGATCGCCACGCGCTGGGCGTTCAGTTCCATTGCGAATGGACGCTGGAGACAATCCGCGGCTGGGCCGCCATAGATGGCTGGGTTCCGGCCTTGGAGCGCCATGTCGGAGAGGGAGGGCACGACCGGCTGATCGCTGCGGCCGCCCCGCACATGGCGGCCATCGGCCGCCTCGTCGAGACCCTCTACGGAAACTTCACCCGCGCTTCAGGACTCGGCTGCTGAAGCTGTGGGCGTGGCGCGAATGTACCTGATCAGTTCGTCGACCACGAATCGGGCCTCCACAACAGTGAGGCCCGCCTCGGGCATGAGCGGCTCGGGATTGCGGTCGTAGCTCGCCCCATAGGCCCAACGCACCCATGGTTCCCACAACCGGGTGAGGGCTCGCCGCAACGGACTGACTGGGCGAGTGTATTCAATGAGCCTCACTTCGCCGCCGGGCTTGCACAACCGCGCCAGCTCGCATAGCGCCGCGTGATGGTGCTCCTCGGGGAGCACGCAGAACAGGAAGCTCGCCACGACGGCGTCAAATGAACGGTCAGGCAGCCGCGTGTCGCTGATGTCGAGTTCCAGCAGAGTGACGTCGAGGCCGAGCTGGGCGCGGCGCTGTTCGGCGCGAGCCAGCATGCCGGGGCTGACATCAATGCCGGTGACTATGGCGCCTGGCGGGTAGAACGGCATGTTTCGCCCGGTGCCGACACCGGCGTCGAGAACATGGCCGGTGAGGCCAGCAAACAACATCCGGCGCAACGGCCGGTAGCGGAAATACTCGAAAGGCAGGTCGAGAAGATCATAGACCGGCGCAATCCGGCGATACCGGCTTGCGACCTCGCCCGCCCCGGCCGGTTCGCGGTCGTGCAACGCCGACCTCCTCTCTGGCCCGGCCCTAGAGCTTGAGTACGAGCTTGCCGAAATTGCCGCCGGTGTAGAGCAGATTGAGCACGTCGGGAAAGGCATCGATGCCACCCTCGCGCACGTCTTCGCGGAACGTCAGGCGGCCCTCCTTGTGCCAGCGGCCGAGATCGGACAATGCCTCGCCATAGCGCTCGGCAAAATCGAACACGATAAAGCCCTGCATGCGAAGACGCATGACCAGGACCATGCGGATGTTCTTCGGTCCCGGCGGCGGCTTGGCAGCACCGTACATCGAGATGAGCCCGCAAACGGCCACCCGGCCAAACGGGTTCATCTGCGACAGCACGGTATCGAACACCTCTCCGCCGACATTCTCGAAGTTGACATCAATGCCATCCGGGCAGGCGCTCCTGAGGTCGTCGGCGAGCCGGCCCGCCTTGTAGTCGACGGCGGAGTCGAAGCCGATCTCGGATGTAATAAAGTTACATTTCTCCGCTCCGCCGGCGATACCGACAGCGCGGCAACCTTTGAGCCTGGCAATCTGACCGACCACCTGTCCGACCGCGCCGGAGGCAGCCGATACCACCACGGTCTCGCCCGCATTGGGTCTGCCGACCTCGAGCAAACCGAAATAGGCGGTAAGGCCCGGCATGCCGAGGCCGCCGAGCCAGGTCGGCATGGGAGCCAGAGAGGTATCGGCGCGGGTGACGCCGCGACCATCGGAGATGGCGTGGGACTGAACCCCGAACAGGCCCACGACGACATCGCCTTCCTTGAATTCGCGGTGGTGGGAGGCCTCGATGCGGCCGACCGAATAGGCCCGCATGACCTCACCCAGCTCGACCGGGCGGATATAAGAGCGGCCTTCGCTCATCCAGCCGCGCATGGCAGGGTCGAGAGAGATGTACTCGGCGCGAACGCGAAACTGGCCCGCGCCGGGATCGGCTACCGGTTCATCTTGGATGTCGAAGATGCCGCGGGTGATCGGTCCCTTCGGGCGCTGCTTCAGCCGGGCTATTCGGTTGACCGTCATGACGAGGCTCCAGGTGTCCTATGGGCAGACTATGGGCAAACTGCCCGCGGCGGCGAGTCGAAAGCAAGATTTGAACAGCAACGGCCGACAGGATGACGACCCCACCGATGACCGTGGCGGTGGCCGGCACCTCGGCGACGACAAGCCAGGCCCACAGCGGCGCCATGGTAGGCTCGGCGAGCGCCAGCAGGGAAAGCTGCGCTGCCGGGACGGTGCGCGACCCGCGGGTGAACAGGATCATGCCGAGCGACAACTGCACAGCCCCCATAAATACGATCACCGGCACGTTATGCCAGCCGATCACCAGGGCCTCGAACCCACTGGTGTCGCGCAGCGGCGTTGGCAATATGAGGACGATGGCACCGAAGACAATGAGGAACAGCGCGTTCCAGATCTGCGCCACGATCATTTCGGTCTTCTGGCCCCAGCGCAGCAGCACGCTGTAGCAGGCAAAGGCGAAGGCGGAATACAGCGCCAGAATCGACCCGACAAACGAGCCCCCGCCCGGTCCGCCGGCCAGCATGATGCCAAGGCCAATAACGGCGAGCACCATGCCCGCCCAAGTGGCTGCCTGGACCCGCTCGCGCAGGATCCACCAGCCGAGGAGGGCGGCGCAAAACGGCGAGATTCCCATCATGAACACGGTCTGCGCCACGCTGGTATGGAACAGGGCGGCGACGAAGGCGAGGCCGGCCAGGCCAGCGGCCATGCCGGCGATGGCCGCGGTCCACCCGGCGCGGCGCACGATCGCCAGGCTGTGCGCCCCGTGGATGCTCAAGATCCAGGCGCTGATGACCACCAGTATGACGATCGCCCGGTAAAAGACGATCTGCCAGACATCAATGCCGTCGGTGAGACGGACCAGCGTGCCGCCGAGGCTCCAGCAGAGGACTCCGGCGAGGACCAGCACCATGCCGAAAGCATGGCTGCCATCGGCCTGGCGCTCGCCCGTCGCGGCCCTGGCGATGGTCGAGGTCGGCATGATCCTGGCGCGGGTGGCCTTCATGTCCGTCCGCTCCACTGCCGGCCGCGCAGGGCCCGGCTGACCGCGATCGCCACCAGCATCGCCAGATAGGTCATGCCCAGCAGCGCCGGCAGGCCGTGCGGGCCGAAGGCCGTCATGGTCCAGCCGCCGAGCAGCGCCCCGATCAGGGCCCCCGCGCCCCACATGGTAGCGAAGGCGGCGGCGCCCTGGGTCAGTTCGTCACCGGTGAAGCGGTCGCCGAGATCGGCCAGCGCCACCGTATAGACGCCATAGCCTGTCGCGCCGACGACCAGCAACAGCGGCCACATCCACACCGTGCCCATACTCGCCGGCATGGCAAAACACAGCACCGCAGTTACAGCCGCGCACCCCGCCATGACCAGCCATTTCGGCAACATGTCGGCGAGCCAGCCGATCGGAAACTGCAGAAAGATGTTTCCGGCGATCAGCACGGTGAGGAGGATGGCGGCCATGGCGACATCGAGGCCGATGCGGATGCCGTAAACCGGCAGCAGGCTCAAGGTGGCGGCATCGAAGAGCGCGAATATGGCGACGGCAACAAGCAGGAACGGAGCCTTGGGCGCAAAGTTGCGTAGCGAATGCTTCTCGCCGCGGTGAATCTCGCGGATGTCCTCGCGCACCAGGCTCAGCGGCACCATGACGACGAGAAGAACCGCCGCGCCGATCACGAACGGTCGCCAACCTTCAATGCCGATCCAGGCGATGAGCGCCGGCCCGGCGGCAAAACTCGCCGCCAGGACGCTGGCATAACCGGCGACGATCTTGCCGCGATGGCGCCCGTAGGCATAGCGAACGATCCACATTTCGCTCAACACGAACAGGGTGGCGATCGTCATGCCTTGCAATAGCCGCAGCACGAACCACGCGGCCAGCGACGGAAAGACCTTGTAGCCGATAATGATGAGGGCGGTGGCAAAGGCCGCCCCCAGCGCCACATTACGCCCTCCGAAGCGCCGCGCCACCGCCGGAATAATGAACGAGGACAATAAGATGCCGGCTGGCGACATCGCGGCATTGAGGCCGATCACGTCATCGGAATATCCGCGCGCCGCGAGAAGGAGCGACAACAGCGGAAACATCTGCCCCAGCGCAAAGCCGAAGACGGTGATCGCCGCAATGGCGGCCATGACGTTGCGCCAGTTGGGGGTGTCTTGGGCCGCAGAACGCTCCATCGCCACTTCTCACTCGGGCTCGACCGGTATTCAACACCCGCCGGTGCAGACCAGACATGCAGTCGCTCAAGGCCACCTGGCCAGCGGCGGCATGGACGACAGGATTGCCTCGACATTGCCGCCGGTTCTGAGCCCGAACAGCGTGCCGCGATCGTAGAGCAGGTTGAACTCGACATAGCGGCCGCGCCGGACAAGCTGCTCGTCGCGGTCGGCATTGCTCCAGTCCGCCGCCATGTTGCGGCGTACCAGTTCGGGATAGACCCCCAGGAATGCGCGCCCGACCTCCTTGGTGAAGGCGAGATCGGCGGCGAAATCGCCGGAGTCGAGATAGTCGTAGAAGATGCCGCCGATGCCGCGTGCTTCGCCGCGATGGGGCAAATGAAAGTAGTCGTCGCACCACACCTTGTATTTCGCATAGTCGGCGCAGGCATGAGCCTCGCAGGCGGCCCGGAATGCGTCATGGAAGCGGCGCGAATCGGGGTCCTCCTGGGTGCGCCGGCGCATGAGCATCGGGGTGAGGTCGCCGCCGCCGCCGAACCACCGGCGCGAGGTCACGATCATGCGCGTGTTCATGTGGGCGGTCGGGGCATGCGGGTTCCAGGGGTGGGCGATGAGCGAAAGCCCCGAAGCCCAGAAGTGCGGATCGGCCTCGGTTCCCGGAATCTGGGCGCGGAACTCAGGTTGGAACTCGCCGTGAACGGTGGAGACATGCACGCCAACCTTTTCGAACACCCGCCCGGTCATCAGCGCCATGACCCCGCCGCCACCCTGGGCATGCGACCAGGGATGGCGTTCGAAGCGGCCGGCCGGCCGATCGGCCATGACAGTGGCGGCAAGTTCGTCCTCGACCCGCTCGAGCGCCG
>CAYWVA010000067.1:0-11308 GCA_964461545.1 uncultured Rhizobiaceae bacterium
CGGAAACTTCACCCACACCGTGTCGGACGTGTAGTCGTGGTACTCGACTTCGGCCTCGGCCAGCGCCGTCTTTTCCACCACCGACCACATGACCGGCTTCGAGCCGCGGTAGAGCTGGCCCGACATGGCGAACTTCATGAGCTCGCGCGCAATCTGAGCTTCAGCGGCGAAGTTCATGGTGGTGTAAGGATTTTTCCAGTCGCCGAGCACCCCTAAGCGCTCGAACTCCTCGCGCTGCACGTCGATCCAGTGGGCGGCGAACTCGCGGCATTCGCGGCGGAACTCGTTGACCGGCACCTTGTCCTTGTCGAGCCCCTTGGCGCGGTACTGCTCCTCGACCTTCCACTCGATGGGAAGCCCGTGGCAATCCCAGCCCGGCACATAGTTGGCGTCCTTGCCCATCATCGCCTGCGAGCGGCTGACCATGTCCTTGAGGATCTTGTTGATGGCATGGCCGATGTGCAAATGCCCGTTGGCGTATGGCGGCCCGTCGTGAAGGATGAAGCGCGGACCGCCGCCGGCCGCGGCGCGGGTCTGGCCGTAGAGGTCCATCTCCTGCCAGCGGCCCAAGATCTCGGGCTCGCGCTGCGGCAGCCCGGCACGCATGGGAAAATCGGTCTTGGGCAGAAACAGCGTGTCGCGGTAGTCGCCAACCGGCGCCTTGGTGCTTGTGGTCTCGTTCATCGGTTTTTCTTGCCCGTCGGAAGGTGCGGGCCCGCTTCTAGCAGTCAGGGAGCGGGGAATAAAGCGTTAGGGCCCGTTTCCCACCATGGACGGGCAGGCTGAACGGCGCGGGTCGCCGGTTCAATCTTGCCCAGCGGCGAAGTTCTTTTGGCTAGACCGGCCCTGCTTTTTCTGTACAGTGGCGCCGCCCCGGACCGGGGGCGCCGACACCTGACTACAGGCGGAAGAATCGTGAGTGAACGCGTACAGTTGATGGCGGGCAAGCGCGGCCTCATCATGGGGGTGGCCAACAATCGGTCGCTCGCCTGGGGCATTGCCCAGGCGTGCGCCAGGGCCGGAGCGGAACTGGCCTTCACCTATCAGGGCGAGGCACTGAAGAAACGCGTCAGCCCGTTGGCCGAGAGCATCGGTTCGACCATCCTGCTGCCCTGCGACGTCACCGACGAGGCCTCGCTCGACGCCACCTTTGCCCACCTTGCGAGCCAGTGGAAAAAGCTCGACTTCCTCGTCCATGCGATCGCATTTTCCGACAAGGACGAGCTGACTGGCCGCTATGTTGATACCAGCGCGGACAACTTCAACCGCACCCTTTTCGTCTCCTGCTACAGCTTCACTGCGGCCGCCCAGCGCGCCGAAAAGCTGATGACGGACGGCGGGTCGCTGCTGACGCTGACCTATTACGGGGCCGAAAAGTGGATGCCGCACTATAACGTCATGGGGGTGGCCAAGGCGGCGCTTGAGGCGTCCGTCCGGTATATCGCCGCCGACCTTGGGGAAAACAACATCCGGGTCAATGCGATCTCTGCCGGGCCCATCAAGACGCTTGCGGCCTCGGGCATCGGCGACTTTCGCTATATCCTCAAGTGGAACGAGCTCAACTCGCCGTTGCGGCGCACCGTCACCATCGAGGAGGTCGGCGACAGCGCGCTGTTCCTGCTGTCCGATCTCGGCCGCTCGGTCACCGGCGAGATCGTCCATGTGGATGCCGGATACCACATCGTCGGCATGAAGAATCCCGCCGCCCCCGACATTTCGGTCGTCCAGGACGGTGGCTGAGCACCCGCCGCTCTATTTCGTGCGCCACGGCGAGACCGACTGGAACCGTGCCCGGCGCATCCAGGGCCGCACCGATGTGCCCCTCAATACGGCCGGCCGCGCCCAGGCCGCAGCGGTCGCCACGCGGATCCGGCAGCTGGTGGAGGGCGCCGAGGCCGTCGATTTCTATTCCAGCCCCCTGGGGCGGGCGCGCCAGACCATGGCGGCGATCCTGTCAAAGTTCGATGCGCCCGAAGATTGCGCTCACTACGAAGAGCGGCTGATCGAACGCTCCTTTGGCGCCTTCGACGGACTGACATGGCGGGAGATGTTTGCCGCCGGCATCGACCCTGACCGCGATCCCGCAGCCTACCATGACTGGCGCCCCGAGGGCGGGGAAAGCTTCGCCGATGTGGCCGAACGGGTCGGCGCATGGCTCGGCAATGTGCGCCGGCCGGCGATCGTGGTGTCCCACAGCGGCGTCAGCCGGGCGCTGCGCGGCCTGCTGCTCGGTCTCGACAGGGCCGAGATCGTGCATCTGCCGGTTCCGCAGCACCGCTTCTTCCGCATCGCCGACGGCGAGGTTACGTGGTTTGACCTCCGCCCGGACCGGCCGTAAGGATTACCGGTAAAGCCGGGAGTCCAGATGTCGCACAACAGCTTCGGCCATCTGTTCCGAATCACCACCTTCGGCGAGAGCCACGGGCCCGCCATCGGCTGCATCGTCGACGGCTGCCCGCCCCGCATCTCCCTCACCGAGGCCGACATCCAGCCGTTTCTCGACCGCCGCCGACCAGGCCAGTCCCGATTCACCACCCAGCGGCGCGAGCCCGACCAGGTGCGCATTCTGTCCGGCACCTTCAGCGATGAGCGCACCGGCGGGCCGGTCACGACGGGGGCGCCCATTTGCCTGGTGATCGACAACCTCGACCAGCGCTCCAAGGACTACTCCGACATCCGCGACAGCTTCCGCCCCGGCCACGCCGATTTCACCCAATCGGCCAAGTACGGGGTGCGCGACTATCGCGGCGGCGGCCGGTCCTCGGCCCGCGAGACCGCCGCCCGGGTGGCGGCCGGGGCGATTGCCCGCAAGGTGATAGCCGGGGTGAGGGTGCGCGGCGCCCTCGTCCAGGTGGGCCCCCATGCCATCGACCGCGGCAACTGGGACTGGGGGGAAGTCGAGCGCAACCCGTTCTTCTGCCCCGATTCCCGGGCGGCCGAAACTTGGACCGACTATCTCGACAATGTGCGCAAGCGCGGCTCGTCTACGGGTGCGGTGATCGAGGTCGTGGCCTCAGGCGTGCCGCCCGGTTGGGGCGCACCGGTTTATGGCAAGCTCGACCAGGACATTGCGTCGGCCATGATGAGCATCAACGCGGTCAAGGGTGTAGAGATCGGTGCCGGATTCGCCGCCGCAGCGTTGTCGGGGGAGGACAACGCCGACGAGTTGCGCATGGACAACGGCGCCCCGACGTTTCTGTCCAACCACGCCGGCGGCATCCTCGGCGGCATTTCGAGCGGCCAGGACGTCGTGGTGCGCTTTGCCGTCAAGCCGACGTCGTCGATCCTCATCGCGAGGCGCACCGTGACGGCGGCGGGCGAGGACACCGAGATCGTCACCAAGGGACGCCACGACCCGTGCGTCGGCATCCGCGCAGTGCCGGTCGGCGAGGCGATGCTGGCGATCGTGCTGGCCGACCACATGCTGCGCCACCGCGGGCAATGCGGCTGACGGCAACCGTTTGCTCACCATGTTGCCAGCCTGGCACGACGCTTGACCGATCGGAGTAAGCCTTCTCTAAGCCGGACATGGCATGGTCGCGGCCATGGACGAGCGAACGCGAGTTGCCAGGCACAGCGGTGACCCGCACAGTGAACTCGGCGCCTTATTGGCAGATCTCTCAGGCCCGCTCAATCGCCTCGGTCTGGCCTGCTTCGGGATGGTGATGGCGTCGGGCCTGAGCCTCTCGCTGGCCATCTCCACCAGCGGCAAACCGGAACTGGCGGCGCTGGTTTTCACGCTGATGGCCGCCTATGCCGTCTATTTCGTCATCGACGCCCAGCGCACCACGCGCCTGCGGATCGAAGCGCTCAAAGTCGCCATGACCGCCATCCAGCAGGCCGGCGCTCAGGCGGAGGCCGCAAACCGTGCCAAGTCGCAGTTCCTGGCCACCATGAGCCACGAGATCCGCACCCCCATGAACGGCGTGATCGGCATGACCGGGCTCATGCTCGACACCGAACTCACGGCCGAACAGCTGAGCTATGCCAAGGCCACCGACGCCTCGGCGCGGGCTCTGCTGTCGATCATCGACGAGATCCTCGACGTGTCCAAGATCGAGGCCGGACAGGTGGCGATCGAGGACCAGGCATTCGATCCGGTAGAACTCATCGAGAGCACCGCCGAGCTTCTGGCACCGCGCGCCCATGCCAAAGGGCTGGAGATTGCCTGCCGGGCCTCGGCAGACCTTCCGGCCCGTCTCGTCGGAGACCTCAACCGGCTTCGCCAGGTGCTGCTTAACCTGGCAGGCAATGCCATCAAGTTCACCCACCAGGGCGGCGTGCTGATCGCCGTTGAGCCGACCGAGGACGGCGATGTGCTGTTCCGGGTCGCCGACACCGGCATTGGCATCACCCCTGAGGACTGCGCCAAAGTGTTCGACCCCTATACGCAGACAGCCGAGGGGGCGGAGCGCCGCTATGGCGGGACCGGCCTTGGGCTGTCCATCTCGCAAGCCCTGGTAGAGCGCATGGGTGGTGAGATCGGGTTGGAGAGCCGCCCCGGCGAGGGCTCGGTGTTCTTCTTTCGCGTGCCGCTGAAATCGGGCGCTGAACGCATGGCGTACGACGCTGGCCAGCTTGACGGGCGCGAGGTCCACCTGGCCATTCCCAGCGGCCCGACAGCCGATGCACTCAGCACCCAGCTTGGTGAACTTGGCGCTACCGTCAGCCACATTGCCGAGGCCGCAGGCCTCGCCTGGCTGCTCGCCAAAGCCATGCCGTCGCACGACGAACTTCCCGACATCATCGTCGATTCCCGCTTCGGCGCGGTCCTCGAGCACTGGCTGGGCAACCGGCCCGCCGCCGACGGCCGGTTCCATGTGTGGCTGCTGCTCCAACCGGAGGAGCGTCGCCCGCTCAAGCATTTGCTGGCGCGGCCAGTGAGCGGCTATCTGCTCAAGCCGCTGAGGCGTGCCACCTTGCTGCGCCAGCTGGCCCATCGCGACGAATTGCTGATGGCCCGCGCCGTGGCGGACCTGCGTGAGACCGCCGCGATGGGCGGCAAGGAGACGTTGAGGCTCGACGTGCTGCTCGCCGAGGACAATGAGATCAACGCCCTGCTCGCCCGCACCGTGCTCGAAAAGCTCGGACACCGCGTGGTCCACGTCACCACCGGCCGCGCCGTGGTCGAGCACCTGGAAGCGGTGCTCGGCGCCGGCCCGGAGGCGCCCAGCAGGCCCGATCTTGTGCTCATGGACCTGACCATGCCGGAATTGAACGGGCTCGAGGCAGCCCGCCGGATCCGCGCGCTCGAAGTCGAACACCAGGCGGGCAAGCCGGTCCCCATCCTGGCGCTGACCGCCAACGCCCGCCGCGAGGACTGCGAGGCCAGCCTGGCGGCCGGCATGAACGGCTATCTGTCGAAGCCCTTCGACCGCTCCGACCTTGAAGACGCGATTGCCTCGCTCACCGGCCGCGCCGCGGCGTGAGGCACTGCCAGCGAACCTTCAGCGCCCGCTAACCATCCACCGCTAAGGTGGCGCCATGACAAAGACGGCTCGTTTGCTCGCCGCATGCGGCCCCGACACTGGCAGTGCCAGCGAGGCCTGGCTCGCCCGGCTGGAGGTCGAGCGGCGCGCCTCGCCGCACACCCTTGTCGCCTATCGCCGCGACATCAGCCAGTTCTTCGAATTTCTCACGCACCATCTCGGCGGGCCGCCGACCCTTGCCGACCTGGCCGGCCTGAGGACGGCCGACGTCCGGGCCTTTCTGGCCTCGAGGCGCAATGACGGCATCGGCAGTCGGACGCTGTCGCGCCAGCTTTCCGCCATCCGCTCGCTGTTTGCCCATCTCGAGCGCTCGGGCGTGCTCGCCAACCCGGCGCTGTCGCTGCTCAGGGGACCGAAGCGGCCGGGTATCGTGCCCAAGGCGCTGCCGGTCGAGGCAGCATGCGGACTGCTGGAGGCGGTCGCGGCAAACGCCGACGCGCCGCCCTGGATCGCGGCGCGCGACGCCGCCGTGCTGGGGCTGCTCTATGGCTGCGGCCTGCGCATCTCGGAAGCCCTCGCACTCAGTCTGCGCCACCTGCCGAGCGGAGAAGGCGAGCCGCTGCGCATCACCGGCAAGGGCGGCAAGCAGCGCATCGTGCCGCTTTTGCCGGCGGTGCGCCAGACGATCGCCAACTATCTCCGGCTATGCCCGGTGCCGCTGTCCAGCGACGGCCCGTTGTTCATCGGCGCCAAAGGCGGCCGCCTCAACGCCCGCCTCATTCAACTCCTCATCGAGCGGCTGCGCGGGGCACTCGGACTTCCCGCCCATGCCACCCCCCACGCGCTGCGCCACAGTTTTGCAACCCACCTGCTCGGCGCCGGGGCCGACTTGCGCTCTATCCAGGAACTCCTCGGCCATTCCAGCCTGTCGACCACCCAGACCTATACGGCGGTCGATCGCGAACACCTGATGGCCCAGTATCAGAAGGCCCACCCGCGCGGTGATGCAACACCGGCGTGGAAATCGCCGGGTGTCCCGGTTAGAAGGTGACGGGCGCCCACCAGCCGGTCGCTGCCGGAGCTTCGCTCACATGGCCCCAATACCTGATCCCGTCGTCAGCGACGATACCATCCCTGAGCGCTCAAGCGTCGTGGTCATCGGCGGCGGCATCGTCGGCACCTGCACGGCCCTGGAACTCGCCGAGCGTGGCATCGACGTGGTGCTGTGCGAAAAGGGCGAGATCGGCGCCGAGCAGTCGAGCCGCAACTGGGGCTGGTGCCGGCAGATGGGCCGTGATCCGCGCGAGATCCCGCTCGCCCTGGAGTCACTTCGGCTGTGGCGGGGGATGAATCAGCGCATCGGCGCGGAGACCGGATTTCGCCAGTGCGGCCTCGCCTATCTGTGCCAGACCGATGAAGAGGTGGCGACCCGCGCCCAGTGGCTCGAGACCCACGCCCGGCCCCATCAACTCGACTCAAGGCTCATCACAGGAGACGAGGCCGCCAAGCTGGTGCCGGGCGCCAGTGTTGCCTGGCAAGGTGCGCTTTACACGCCCTCCGATGGCCGGGCCGAGCCGCAAATGGCGGCCCCGGCCATCGCCAACGCCGCCCGGTCACACGGTGCGAAAGTGCTGACGAGGTGCGCGGTGCGCGGGCTTGAGACGACTTCGGGGCGGGTGTCCGGCGTGGTGACGGAGAGGGGTCCGATTACCTGCGACAGCGTCGTGCTGGCCGGAGGCGCCTGGTCGCGCCGGTTCTGCGGCAACCTCGGCATCTATCTGCCGCAGTTGGCGGTGGTCAATTCGGTGCAGCGTACGCAGCCCCTCCGGGGCGCGCCGGAGGTCTCGGCCTCGGGAGGCAAGTTCGCGTTCCGCAAGCGCCTCGATGGCGGTTACACCGTCAGCCACCGGCACCTGTCGGTGGCCGACATCGTGCCAGACTCGTTTGCGTTGTTCTTTACATTTCTGCCGGCCCTCAGGCTCGACCGCCAGGGGCTGAAACTGCGGCTCGGCCGGCGCTTCGTGCAGGAGGCCAGGCTGGCGCGGCGCTGGTCGCTGGACCAAATGTCTCCCTTCGAAAGAGTGCGCATCCTCGATCCGGAGCCCGTCGCCTCGATCCTCGATGAGGCGCTCGACAGCCTCAAGCGGACCTTTCCGGCCTTTGGCGCCGCCCAGGTGGCCGAGCGCTGGGCCGGCTGCATCGATGCCACTCCCGATGCCGTGCCGGTCATCTCAGGCGTGGACGGTCTGCCTGGCCTGGTACTCGCCACCGGATTTTCCGGCCACGGCTTCGGCATCGGCCCTGGGGCCGGCCGTCTGGCCGCCGATCTGGTGACCGGCAGCACTCCGCGCGTCGACCCGTCGCCGTTTCGCTATTCCCGTTTCATCGACGGCTCAAAGCTGGTGCCGATGACCGGGCTGTGATGGCGCGAGAGCGACTCACGCCTGAGGCCGCAGCAGGCGGCGCATGACCTTACCCGTCGTGGTCAGCGGCAGTTCGTCAGCGAACGCGACCTCGCGGGGATATTCATGGGCGGCAAGCCTTGTTTTCACGTGCGCCTGAATCTCCTTCGCCAGCGCCTCTGAAGGCTCAAATCCCGGGTTGAGAACGACGAAGGCCTTGACGATCTCGGTGCGCAGCGCATCGGGTTTGCCGATCACGGCTGCCAGCTTGACCGCCGGGTGGCCGCGCAGGCAGTCTTCGACCTCACCGGGGCCGATGCGGTAGCCGGCCGAGGTGATCACGTCGTCGTCGCGGCCGATGAACTGGAAATAGCCGTCCTCGTCCTTGACGCCCTGGTCGCCGGTGATCAGCCAGTCGCCGATGTATTTGTCGCGCGTGGCATCCGGCCGTCCCCAGTATTGCAGGAACATGACGGGATCGGGCCGGCGCACGGCGATGTTGCCGATTTCGCCCGGGCCAAGCGGCGTGCCGTCGCCGTCGAGGATGTCGACCATATGGCCAGGCACCGGCTTGCCCATGGCGCCGGGGCGGATGACCCCAAGCCCGGCGCACGATTCGATCACCAGATTGCACTCGGTCTGGCCGTAGACCTCGTTGATCGCCAGCCCGAATGTGGATTTCGACCACTCCTGGAGGCCGCGCCCAACCGCTTCGCCGCCCGAGAACACGCTGCGCAGGCTGATCCGGTTGTGCCACCGGCCAGGAGCCTCCACCTGCATCATCCGCAGCGCCGTCGGCGGCATGAACACGTTGCGGATGCCGTGCTCGGCCATCAGCGCCAGAGCCAGACCGGGATCGAACTTGTCGAACCGGCGCGCCACAACCGGCACGCCGAAATAAAGCCCCGGCAGCAGCACGTTCAACAGGCCGCCGATCCACGCCCAGTCCGACGGCGTCCACAGGACGTCGCCCGGCTGGGGCAACAGCTCATGGGCGAACTGGACGCCCGGCAGATGTCCAAGCAGAACCCGGTGGCCGTGCAGCGCGCCCTTGGGCGGGCCGGTCGTGCCCGAGGTATAGATCATCAGCGCCGGGTCGTCAGGGCCGGTCTCGGCGGTGGCGAAGCTGTCGGAGGCCGCCGCCATGGCGTCAGCCAGGCTGGCGATGCCGTCGCCTGCCCCGTCGGTCGAAAAGACATGGCCGAGATCGGGCAGCTCGGTGCGGATTTCGGCGAGCTTCGGCGCCGCCGCCCCGGTCACGATGAGGGCCGCGGCGGCGCAATCGGCAAGCCGGTACTGGAGCGCCTCGACCCCGAACAGGAGGCTGAGCGGCACCGCAACGGCGCCAAGCTTGTAGATGGCGATGTGGGCCGCGGCGGTCTCGATGGCCTGCGGCAGCACCAGCCCGACGCGGTCGCCACGCGAAACCCCGCAAGCCGCCAGGAGATTGGCGATCCGGTTCGACATCCGGGCAAGGGCGCCGTAGGTCACGGGCTCGGACCTGCCGTCGCCATGAACATGGACCATCGCCACACGGTCAGGCTCGGCGGCCGCCCAACGATCGCAGATGGCGGCCGCAATGTTGAAGCGCTCCGGAACGTTCCAGGCGAAAGAGCGCCGCAACGTCTCATAATCCATACCGGACTGAAGCATGAAATCTTCCCACCGCGGTCGCATTTCCGCCTCCAAGGCGTCCGAGCATCGTAGGCGAGGACGGGGCCGGGGAGCAATCCGGACTTGATGGTCCGGCCGCCTTAGGCCTTCCTTAGTCGGCGACTGCTATGGTGAGCGCGAGTGAGCGTTTGGAGGCGGTGATGTCTGCAGCAAGCGACCGTATGGGTGCCAAGAGCGCCGGCCCTGTGCCGCGGCGCAAGGCGGCCCAGATCAGCCCGGAACTGGCCGAGGTGTTGAGGATGCTGAAGGCTCTCGAGGAACGCTCCGACCCCGACCGCGATGAAGGGACTAGCTGACCATCCGGCCTGAACCGGGCGTGAGCGTGCAGGAGCCTGCTAGCGCACGCCCACCCGCAACAAGTCGTGGACATGCACGATGCCGACCGGCAGGCCGGCCTCGACCACGAACAGGCTGGTGATCTTGGCACTGTTGATGATTTCGAGCGCCGAGTGCGCCAGGGTATCGGGAGCCACCACCTTCGGATCGGGCGTCATCACCTCACCGGTGCTCTGCGACAGCAGGCCATCGCCCATCTTGCGGCGCAGATCGCCGTCGGTGATGATGCCAATGAGCCGGCCCGCCTCATCGACGACGCCGAGACATCCGAAGCTTTTCTCCGTCATGGTGATGAGCGCCTTGGACATCTGCATGGCGGCCGGCGCCAGCGGCAGCTCGCCTCCGGTGTGCATGAGGTCGCGCACGTGCGCGAGCGCCGCACCCAGGCGCCCGCCGGGGTGGAAGCGCTGGAAGTCGCTGGTGGTGAATCCCTTGTCCTCCAGCAGGGTGATCGCCAGAGCATCGCCGAGCGCCAGCTGCATGGTCGTCGAGGTGGTGGGAGCCAGCCCGATGGGACAGGCCTCGGGCGCCTTCGGGATGCTCAGTGCCACATCGGCTGTCTTGGCCAGAGTGCTGTTGCCGTCGGCGGTGATGGCGATGAGCGGCACCGCGAAGCGGCGCGAATAGGCGATGAGATCCTTGAGCTCCACAGTCTCGCCCGAGTTCGACAGGACGATGATCACGTCCTTGGAAGTCACCATGCCGAGGTCGCCATGACTCGCCTCGGTAGCATGGATGAACATGGCCGGCGTCCCTGTCGAAGCAAGGGTAGCGGCGATCTTGCGGGCGATGTGGCCGCTTTTGCCGACCCCTGACAGGATGATCCGGCCGGTGGCGCTGCGCAGCACCGCGATGGCCGCCACGAAATCCTTGCCGAGGCCGTCGTTGAGCGCCGCAAGCATGGTGTCGAGCCCCTGGCGCTCCTTGAGCAGCGTCCGCTTGGCAGACGCCAGATAGGCCAGCGCCTCGGCCTGCACCGGCGTCGCTGACGACTGGTCTTTCAGCTCGAGCATGGTCCCCTCCCGGTCGCGGCGCCGCCCGTGCTCTGCCCTTGCCCCGTATGACTACAGATGAGCACGATACGGCCATAGCCGGCCGCAACCAGCCTCTCCATCCGACGAGACCATGGCGGCACGATGGCAATGGCGCCGGATCGCCGGAGCATGGCACCGGCTTCACCACCCGCCGCTTCCGTTTGCATGACGCCATGGTATAGTTTTGCCACCAGCGGTCGTCGGGGATGGGAGGAGCTTTCCGTGTCAGGGCTGATCGCTGTCTGCCGGGGGATCGAACGGATAAATCGCGGCGTCGGCAAGGCGGCCGCCTGGCTGGCGCTGTTCATGGTGCTGGTGCAGTTCGCCCTAGTGCTGATGCGTTACGTGTTCGGCACCGGCTCGCTGTTCATGCAGGAGGCGATCATCTATGCCCACGCCATCCTGTTCATGATGGCGGCGGCCTGGACGCTTG
>CAYWVA010000068.1:0-10413 GCA_964461545.1 uncultured Rhizobiaceae bacterium
AGCATCGGGAAGGTGACGAGCGAGATCTCCCAAAGATCGATTTGCACCAGCCGGCGCTGCCGGGTGACCCGATCGCGGTTTGCCACCACAGCGCGAAAGCCGATAGACAGCCCGTCGATGGCGCCCTGGTGCAGCAGGCTGGCGAGTTCCTCCGCACGCTGGACCTCAGGCGCCAGCCGGCCGCGCACCAACAGCCCGCGGCTGTCTTCGCGCAGCTCCAGCCAGGTTCCAATCGGCTGGCCGGCATCGTGCTGGAACAGCATGCGGATGCCGGCCGGTCCGCGCCGCGCCAGGCTGGCCGCGAAGGCGCCGGCCATGACCACATCGCCGGTAGAATCCGGAACACCGAAAAGGCTGGCATAGCCGGCAAATACGCCGCGCTGCCCGGCAGGCACAATTGCTGCCCGGCCGACCGCCAAAGCTTCAGCCATGTCGATCTCTTGAACTGGTGGAAAGGGGTTTCGTGCTGCGCCGTCGGCAGCTAGCCCGCCGGCATGGCGCCATCGCCGAGCCGGTCCCCGCCTGGAACCGGTCCGTAGCCGACCGCGGCGCGCTTCTCGTTGATGGTAAGAAATCTCGCCCGCTCGATGCGCGACCACAGCGCCTCGCGCTCCAGCGACAGCGCCTCGATCCGGTCGACGTCATAGCCCAGTTGCAGCGCCTCGCCGAATCCCGCCCCCAGCCATTGGCTGAGCGCTTCCGCGGTTCGCCCGACCAGCGGCAGCACCGACTGGCGCCAGAAGGTCCGGTTGGCCTCGGCGTAATTGGCGAACGTGTTGTCGCCGGGGATGCCGAGCAGCATCGGCGGCACCCCGAAGGCCAGCGCGATCTCGCGGGCCGCCACGTGCTTGGCCTCGATGTGCTCCATGTCCTTGGGGCTCATCGACAGCGGCTTCCAGTCGAGCCCGCCTTCGAGCACCAACGGCCGGCCGGCATTGGACTTGCCCTGGTAGGAGGCCTCGAGCTCGCTCTTGAGTCGGGCAAACTGCTCCTCGCTCAGGTTGTCCTCGCCGCCCGCGCCGCGGTAGACGAGCGCCCCGGAGGGCCGCGCCGCGTTGTCGAGCAGCGCCTTATTCCAGGCCGCGGCGGCGTTGTGAATGTCGACGCTGGGCCCCGCCGCTTCGAGCGGCGACAGGCCGTAATGATCGTCGACGGGGCTGAACAGGCGCAGGTGCAGGATCGGCGGCACGCCGTCGCCGGATTGCTGCACGAACCGCACCGAGGCGCCGTTGGCGCAATATTCGTAAGCTTCCGGCCACCCGTCCTTGCCCGGAACCACCTTCATGCGATCCGGCCTCAGGACATGCAGCTCGCGCACCTCGCCGGCGACGCTCACCGCCTCGAGATAGGCGTTGCCGGCGACCTGCAGATGTCCGTAGAAGGTCTCGAACATCGTTTGCCCGCTCTGTGCCGGATTGGGCCGCATGAGCAGGTCGAGAAGCGGGTGATCGGTGATCTCGGCGTCGCCCTTATAGAGCAGCCAGGGCATCGAAGCAGCCGATTCGGCGATCATGCGCACGCAGCGATAGCCGACCGCGTTGCCGCTGAAGCCCTCGCGGGCCAGGGCCTGATAGTTGCGAGGGCTCCACACCGGCCGCCCTGCCAGGTGCAGCGCCATGAGCGGGCCTGTGGCGCTCTTCTTGTGCTCCGGCGCTCCGCCGCGGCCCCACACCCGTTTCAGCCTGTCAAGCCAGTTGGGCATTGCCTGTCTCGTGATTTGTCATGGCACGTTTTGGATTCGTAGAATTGTAATCGCCGGCTCGACCGGGCGACCCAGTCATCACCAACGCCTCAGACTTTCGTCATGCCAGCGCAGGCTGACATCCAATACTGCGGCTTCGCTTGGTGGCGGCCGAATTGAGGAAAGGACACTTCAAACCTCACAACCCCCGCACCCGCGGCTCGCCGCCGCTTCGCCGCGTCAGCATCAGCTCGGTCAGCGCCCACACCAGGGCGTCGGCTCGGTCGGGGCTTGCCGAGCGGAGGCCGTGGCGGTCAAAACTCGCCAGCTCGTCTTCGAGCTCGGGAAACACCCCGACATGGGCCACCCGTCCTTGCTCGTAGAGCGCCGCCACCGGCTCGGCGCGCAACCGCTTGCCGCGCGAAGCATGAACCGCTTTGAACGACACGGTGGCGTCGACCTCGCGGATCACCGCCTCGACCATGTCCCCGCCCTGGTTGACCTCGGCGATCAGCCGGTCGGCCTGGCGCGAATGATAGAGCGTGACGGCGCGCTTGGCCCACGCCGACGGGCTGACGCCCCGAACGGTGGCATCGTCGAGCACGTAAGCACGTTTGTCACGCCCGAGCCCGGCGCACACGATGCCGCAGGCATTGGCGCGCGCACCTTTAGTTGCCGGCGGATCGACGGCAACGACGATGCGGACGAGTTCAGGCGCCGCGCCCACCCGGCCGGCCTCGATGAGTTCGCGGCGGAACAGCGCGTCGGGGTCGTCGTCGATGATCTCGGCCTCGAGCTCCTGGCGACCGAGACGGGTGCCGCCGTAGCGCACCTCGATGTCGCGCAGGAACTGGGGCGCCAGAAAACAGCGGTTGTCGGCCGTCGGGCTTCGTGCCAGCAGCGTCGAATCGTCCTCCACCAGCCGCTTCAGCAGCGGCATCGGCCGCGGCGTCGTGGTCACGATGACGCGCGGCGCTTGGCCGAGCCTGAGCCCGAACTGCAGCATGTCCCAGGTCGCGTCCGGATAACGCCACTTGGCAAGCTCGTCGCACCAGGCGGCATCGAACTGCGGTCCCCGCAGCGAATCGGGCTGCTCGGCGGAAAACATTTCGGCGATCGCGCCGTTGGCCCACACGATCCGCCTCAGCGACGGTTCGAAATGTGGCCGCTGATCACCGGAATGGATGTTCAGCAGCCCCGATACGCCTTCGATCATCACCGAGCGGACCTGGCCGATGGTCGGTCCGATGAGGGCGATCCGCCGTGCCGGAGCAGCGGCCAGAGGCGAAAGCCCTAGCGCCTGGCACCTGATCCATTCCGCACCGCACCGGGTCTTGCCGGCGCCGCGTCCGCCGAGAACCAGCCAGACGCGAAACTCGGCGATCTCCCGGCCGTTGCGCGTCGGCAGCTGATTGAGCCTGGCCCAGGTCGGCCAGTCGTCGGCAATGAGGTCGGCCTCATCATCCGGAATGTCCCTCAGGAAGCGGCGCACCGCGCTCCTGTTCGAGCATCGCGATAAGCTTGTCCGCAAGATCCGCGCGTCGCTGAGCCCGGTCGGCCTGGAAGTCGCCGCCACTGCCATCCCGCCTCACCTGGTGCCTGGCCTCGAGGGCCGTGATGTGCTCGACCAGCTTGACCAGCGCCATCAGGGCGCGGGCGTCGCGCTCGGGATCCTTTCTGGACCCGCGGCGCGCCTCGATGGCATCGATCTGGCCCGCCGCCAGGCGCCGCAGCCGGGCGAGCAGTCGCAGCGTCTTGCGCTCCTCGGCAGTGGTCTTGCGCTCGCGGCGGCGCGGCCAGGCTTCCCGGTCCGCCTGGCGGTAGAGCGTCTGGGTGTTGATGCCGTGCGCCCGGCAGATGTCGCTCACATTGACGCCTCGGCCCACATAGGCCTGCCGGATCGCCGTCCAGTCGGGTTGTGCCGCCGGATCGTCGGATCGGCTACTGGCGCAGGTCATGGCCGGCCCTCGCGTCGGCTGGCCCCGCGCATTGCGCCAAGGCCTATTTCTGGAGGATGGCTGAATGTAAACCAGACAGCGGGGCGCTGTCAAGGATAAAATGCATGTTTATGATTTTTTTCTCGGGCGGGCGCCAAGCGCCTCTCCCGGCGCCGGCCATTCGATCATGAAGTTTACCAGGTCCTCCTCGGCGACCTCGGTTTCGGGCCTCACCCGGCCGCTGATCGAGATCCCTGCGTCGACCACGGTGCGCGGCGTCCCCGACACCAGGGGATGCCACCAGGCAAGGCCGCGGCCTTCGGCAATGCGGCGATAGGCGCAGGTGTCGGGCAACCATCCGAGCCGCGAAACGTTATCCCGGTTAAGCTTCACGCAGTCGGGGACTTCATCATGGCGGTTGTCATAGTCGGTGCACCGGCAGGTGTTGGTATCGAGCAGCCGGCAGCTCACCGAGGTCGGGTAGATCGCGCCGGTGTCTTCCTCCTCCAGCTTGACGACGCAGCACCGGCCGCAGCCGTCGCACAGGGATTCCCACTCCTGCTGCGACATATCGCGCAGCGCCTTGGTCTCCCAGAAGCGGTCGGACTTTGCCATGCCTTTCGGCCAGTGCTCCAACGGTGTGTGGCTTGGCGGCCGTTTTCAGCTATAATGCTGTCCCGTCGCGCGGACGGGAGCGAGCTGGATATGATCCGCGGGCGAGCGCACCACAATCCCTTGTTGCCCATATGGACGTTTGCCATTGCGATGACCAGATCTTCCTTGCGGCTGATGTCGCTGCGAATGGGTGAAGTACGGTGCCTGAGCTGAAGCCTCCAAGCCCGTTTGTCCGCGCTTTTTTGCGGCTCGACGCGCTGGCCAACACAACCGTCTATGAGGCCGGCTGCGCCATGCGGCGCGGCTGGGCTGCCTATAGCTCATGGCTCGAGCACTTCCGGGTGTGGGGCCTCAAGCGGGTGGTGGTCGACATCGCCGACGATGCCGCGACCTTCGGTCTGGTGATCGCCATCGGACTTTTGGTGTTCGCCCTGCCGCCGTTCAGCGGCACCGGCGATATTTGGAACCGCGGCCGTCAGCATGCGGTCACCTTTACCGACAGCACCGGCGAGATCATCGGCCGTCGAGGGGTCCGCCAGGACGACGCCATTCCCCTCGAGGAAATTCCGCTTCATGTGCGCCGCGCGGTGCTGGCCACCGAGGATGCCCGCTTTTACGGACATTTCGGAGTCGATGTCCAAGGCACGGCCCGGGCGAGCTTGGAGAACGCCCGGGCCAACGGGGTTGTGCAGGGCGGCTCGTCGATCACCCAGCAGCTCGCCAAAAATCTGTTTTTGACGCCCGAGCGAAGCATGCGCCGCAAGATCCACGAAGCGTTTCTCGCCATGTGGATAGAGGCCCGCCTGAGCAAGGACGATATCTTCAAGATGTATCTCGACCGGTCGTATCTCGGCGGCGGCACCTATGGCGTGGAGGCGGCGGCGCAGTTCTACTTTGGCAAGTCGATCCGCGACGTCACCCTGGCAGAAGCGGCGATGCTGGCGGGGCTGTTCAAGGCCCCGTCGCGCTTCGCTCCGCATGTGAACATCCATTTGGCGCGGGCGCGGGCCAATGTGGTGCTCTATCGCATGCTCGACGTCGGCTACATCACCCAGGGCGAGCTGTTTGACGCCAAGCGCCGGCCGGCCGAGGTCGTCAGCGTGCCCAACCTCTACAGTCCCGATTACTTCCTGGACTGGGCCTACCGCGAAACCCTCCAGCTGCTCGACCAGCACGGGCTGCAGGGCGATTACGTGCTCGAAGTCAAGACCACGCTCGATATCGGGGTGCACCAGGCGGCCCATCGCATCCTCAACGAGATGTTGGACACCGAAGGCCCGGCCCACAACGCCCACCAGGCCGCCCTCGTCGCCATGCAACCGGATGGGGCGATCAAGGCGATCATCGGCGGGCGTGATTACGAGGACAGCCAGTTCAACCGCGCCACCGAGGCCCTGCGCCAGCCGGGTTCGGCGTTCAAGCCCTTCGTCTACCTGGCCGCCCTGCGCCACGGCTTCCAGCCGAATTCTGTCGTCCATGATGCGCCGATCTCGATCAGGGGCTGGTCGCCGCAGAACTACAACCGCAAATACTCCGGCCGCACCACCTTGACGACTGCTCTGGCGCGCTCGATCAACACCATTCCGGTCCACCTCATGCAGGCCGTCGGCCGGCAATCCATTATCGACGCGGCCCATCTCGTCGGGGTCAGATCGAAGCTGCTGTCGGTGGCATCATTGCCGCTGGGCACCAATGAGCTGACGCTGATGGAGCTCACCACCGGCTATGCCACATTCGCCAATAGCGGCCGACTTGCCACACCCTACTCGGTGCTGGAGATCCGCCGGCCGAGCGGCGAGATCATTTATGCCCGTGAACGCAATGCGCCATGGCCGCGCCAAGTGGTGCCCGAGTCGACCATAGCCGACCTCAATCATATGCTGCATCAGGTGGTGGTAAGCGGCACTGGCCGAAGGGCCCAACTCGGCTTCACGCCGCAGGCCGGCAAGACCGGAACCACCCAGAACTATCGCGATGCGTGGTACATCGGCTACACCGCTCACCTCGTCACCGGAGTGTGGTTCGGCAATGACGACACGTCCGAAATGCGCCGGGTCACCGGCGGTACGCTGCCGGCCATGACCTGGCAGCGTTTCATGACCGAGACATTGTCCGCAAAAGAGGCGGCGCCCCTGGCGGGGGTGCCGCTCGACGACAGCTACGCCAAGTTTGTCGCCGAAAGGGAACGGGCTCCTGAGGTGCGCCTGCCCAGCCCTTCAAGTGGATCTGGCGCAGCCCGAGTCGCGGCCGAGGAAGAGGTCATCATCACAAGGTCTTCGCGACAATCCGATAGCGGGGTTGCTCAGCTGTTCCAGGACATCTTCGGGGCCAGGACCCAGACGCCGAGGGTCTCCAATCCGAATCAGGCCCGCCAGCAGCAGCGCAGCCACAGGGCCGATCGCAATGCTCGAAGTCTCAAATCGGACATCGAAGGCCGTTGAGGGGACGCTGCAATTGGTGTCTGAGTCAGTCGAAACGAGGCGGGGATCGTGAGAGGATTGGTGTGGTTTGTTGCCTTCTGCTTCGTTGGAACGCTCATCGGACTGATTACCGCCCAGCAGGCGATCAGTGGCCGCTATGGGGTCGTGTCCGAGACCAAGGGGGCCTGGACCGCTTGGCCGGGGGCAGCCAATCCGAGGATCGACCCCTATACGCGCGCCCATCACCTCTCTTACAAGCTGCTGCCATCGAACCGCTTTGATACCGTCGAATACGAGGCGCGGGTTGATGATGCCGGGCGCAGCCTCAACGGCGACTGCACCTATGTGGTCAGCGGACTCATGCCGCGGGCCCGCTGGTGGAGCCTGTCGGTGCTCACGTCGGGCGCTCAGGCGGCAACCGCGAGTGAGCAGCGCCACGGGCTCGTGAGCCGGCAGCTCGTCTATGAGCCTGACAACAGTTTTCGCGTTGTCGTGTCGCGAGAGCTGCACGCCGGCAACTGGCTAAGCCCTCCGCAGATCGGCCAGCCGGTGCTGCTCATGCGCCTTTATACTCCAGAACCGGCGCTGCTGCGCAGCCCGCTGGCGGCTGAGCTGCCCTCGATCGAGCGCCTGGTGTGCCGATGAGCAGGACGCTGTATTGGACACTATGTGTCGTGCTCTTGGCGGGCATCGTGCATCTCGGCTACGTCCTGTTTGTGCCTCACGTCGAAATGCGCTCCAAGATCAGTGAGCTCCGGCAACTGGCGGACAGTGGAGCGCTCACCGTGCTCAGCCGGGAGGACAGCATCCGACTGATCGGACCGGATGGCCGGTGGCTGGTCCACGCGCTGTGCATCTATGATCTTTCCAACGGCCCGGTGACCATCACTGCGGCGGTCCCCAACGCCTATTGGTCCATGACGATGTATTCCGCCAGCGGTGAGACCTTCTATTCGCTGAACGATCGCCAGGCCGGCATCGACCTCGTGGCCCTTACGCTCAGGCAGCCCGGCGAGCGCCTTCCGGCCGACGAGGAGGTGGAACTGACGGTGCCGGATGACGACACCTTGACCGTCCGGGCGCCGGAGTCCATGGGGCTTGTGGTAATGCGGGCGCTTGCGGGGGAAGCCGCCGAGTATGGGCGAATCTCCGAAGTCCTTGCCGAATCGAGCTGCCGCTCTGCGCCCGCTTAGAGCTCAGGCCTCAACGCTCTCGCTCGTCTGGCAGCCGCTGTCGCGGCGAGTCCCTGGGGCCGGCGGGCGGCGGCGCAGGGCGGTCCTTCGCGACACTGTCCCGCTCGATGCGAACGCCAGGAAAAATGACGACCTGCCCTGCCAGCCCGCTTGGTGTTGCCGGCGGTCGCTTGCGCCGCGATGGGAATGTCAGGACTGTGCCCATGGTCTATTGCCCCGAGAGCGCCCAGTGCAGCGCATTTAGCGTCGAGGATGGTTAACGATTGCCTAACTAGGCTGATTGAACGCGGCAACCCAGGGCGAAGCCGGCCGATCCTCCCACGGTGCGCCCAGGAGCCCGGTGCCCCCTGGATCATCGATGTCAAGGATCCAGATATCGGGGTCGACGGCAGTTTGGCGGGCGAGAAATCGGTCGATATCCTCCTGCTGCACAGGGTCGTTGCCCAGCGGGGCGACCCACAATCGCTCTCCGTCCGCGCCATAGCTTGGCCCTGGCGCCGGTGCCAGTACCCGCCCGGTGCCTTCCGGCAACGTGATCTTTACGAACACGGCCCCGGCCTCCGGCGCGCCGCGCCTGGCGACGACGCCGGTGAGGCCAGCGGCGAAGCAGCGTCGCAGATGTGCCTTGACCCAGATTTCAGTCTTGAGTGACATGCTGCCGCTTCGAATGTCGCCGTTCCATACCAGCCGTGGGTTATGGCGGAGCCGAGCCGGTCCTGCAATGCCGACCGGGCGGGCACCGGCTAGCCGCCCCGCGACAGGACGCGGGTAACTTCCTGCGCCAGCTCGTCGCTGAGCGCGCCGGTCTCCTTCAGATTTCGGTCGCGCTCGAACTTGCGGATGGCATCTCGCGTGAGGGGTCCGAGCACTCCATCTTGCGGCCCGGGTGAATACCCGAGCCGAGCCAGCCCTGCCTGGATTGCGCGGATATCGAGGTCCCCTGCTGCGAGCGGCGCCGCCGCTTCGCCTACCCGGGTCATGAACCTGATGTGATCGAGCAGACGGGCTGTGGGTTCCCCGGTCACCTCCATTTTGTGAGCACTTTGGTAGGCTTCGATGGCCTGCCGGAGCGCCGGACCGTGCCGGCCGCCCGACCGGTCTTGGTAGAGACCCAGTGCCTCAAGCTCGCGCTTGAGTTCGCTGGCCAGATTGTCCCCGCTGCCCTCGTTGGCCACCAGCTCCGCCAGCTCTTCGATGGTCACCATCGCCTTGGTGGTCGGCCGGGCGTCGAAAGCGCCGGCACCGATGTTCACCGGCAGGGTTTCATGGTGTTCGAGATCGCTGAGGCGCGACAGCACATCGCGCTGGCGGCCATCCTGGCCCGCAACGGCGTTGTAGATGATGGCCGAGCACAGCGCCGCGGTGCCGGCTGCCACGGCAAGCCTGAAGGGCGGAAGGGTAGTCTTTTCCGCCGGTTCCGTCATCGCGCCATGAACTCAAACGCCTGCCCACTTGGCCCGTTGACCGGGCGTCTGAAATGTGCCCCAGGACTGCTTAACAGCCCCTTTCTGCGGGAGCCGGCCCCGTGCCGCCGGCTGGACGCCGAAGGCCCGGTCAGGCGGGGATTGTGGCTCCAATCCTTGTTAGACCGGCCCAACGGGTCTATCTGTTGGGCATGGCGCAAGTGTCCAATATCGACGAGCTGGTGTCGGATTTCTCGCTTCTGGACGAGTGGGAGGACCGCTATCGCTACGTGATCGAGCTTGGCCGGGACCTTGAGCCCCTGCCGGAGAGCGAGCGCACGCCGGCCACCAAGGTCCAGGGCTGCGTCAGCCAGGTGTGGATCAAGTCCGAGGTAAAAGGCGCCAACGGCGGCTCGCCGGTGCTTGAGTTCCGCGGCGACAGCGATGCCCATATCGTGCGCGGCCTGATCGCCATCCTGTTCATGCTGTTCTCCGGCCGCACCGCTGAGGAGATCCTGCAGTGCGACGCTCCCGCCGCGCTGGCCCGGCTTGGGCTCGACGAGCATCTGACGCCGCAGCGCTCCAACGGGCTCTTCGCCATGGTCAAGCGCATCCAGGCGGACGCCCAGACCGCCCTTGCGGCGCGCGCTCACGCCTGATCTCCATCGCCGGGCACGAAACCGACTTGCGGGCGGTAGCCATCCGAGCCCCAGTGCCGGATCGAAGCGGGGCGCTTGGAGGGCTGCTCGCTGCGGATCAGGCCGTAATGGCGCGCCAGCCGCGTCAAGGCGATCTGCAGCACCAGCTTGCCTGAGCGCTGCGGCCAACCGAGACTGCGCTCGGCCGCCTCAAGGCCGCGCCACAAGCAGCACACTTCAACCAGAATGCCCGACAGTTCGGGCCCCACAGCATCGAGGGCGCGCAGGAAGCGTTGCTTCGCCGCCAGCGCCTGTTCATTGACCTCCAGGCTGTCGGGCCTCGGCCCCGACCGGCCATGCGATCCGGAGGGGAGCGAAGTGCTCCACGACAACGTCACCCGCGGCGACAGCTGGGCGACGGTAAAATCCCGGCGCAGCCGCTCGCCGGCATCATACTGGGCGTCGCTGATGAGCGGTTCCCCGGCCTTGTCGCGGCGGCTCTTGAGCCAGCCGAGCGGGCTTTCCG
>CAYWVA010000069.1:0-10058 GCA_964461545.1 uncultured Rhizobiaceae bacterium
CACATTGCGGTGGTGGGGGAGAATCGCAAGCTGCTGGTGTTTCCGCTTTCGCAGATGCCCGAGATGAGCCGCGGCCGTGGCGTCAGGCTGCAGAAGTATCGCGACGGGGGCTTGAGCGACGTCAAGGCGTTCCGCCTCGCCGAGGGCTTGAGCTGGCGCGACACCTCGGGGCGGACCTGGACGGCATCCGACATGAGGGAGTGGCTTGGGAGCCGCGCCCAGGCCGGCCGACTGCCGCCCAAGGGCTTCCCACGCTCCAACCGCTTCGCCTGACCGCTCCGAGCGGCAAAGCCCATGGGGTCGTCTTACCGCCGCAGCATGCCGCCCAGCACGCCGCGCACGATGGCACGGCCGACTGAGCCGCCGATCGAACCGCCGAATTGCTTGCCGACATTGGCGGCGACCTGACCGGCCGTGCGCGTGACCACGGTGCGCGTCACTTCCCGGGCAACCCTCTGGCCCTGGGTCAGCGTCTGGCCCCGCTTGCGGTTGGTGCCGAAGATCGTCCCGAGGAAACCGCCGGAGCTTTCCGGCTCCGCCTCGACCTCGACGGTTGCTTCGGTTGCTTCGGTTGCTTCGGTTGCTTCCAGGGCCCGCTGGGCGAGAATTTCGTAGGCGCTCTCACGGTCGACCGCGGTGTCGTACAGTCCTGCAACCGGGCTCACATTGACGATCGCCTGGCGCTCGTGGGGCGTGATCGGACCCAGCCGCGCCGCCGGTGGACGGATCAGCGTGCGCTCCACGACCGACGGCACGCCCTTGGCCTCCAGCACCGACACCAGTGCCTCCCCGACGGCAAGCTGGGTGATCGCTTCCTCGGTCTTGAAGGCCGGGTTTGGACGGAACGTCTCGGCCGCCGCTTTCACCGCCCTCTGCTCGCGCGGGGTATAGGCCCTCAGGGCGTGCTGAATGCGGTTGCCAAGCTGGCTGGAAACGCGGTCGGGGACATCGATGGGGTTCTGGGTCACGAAATAGACCCCGACCCCCTTGGAACGGATCAGCCGCGTCACCTGCTCCACCTTCTGGACCAGCGCCGGCGGCGCCTCGGAGAACAACAGGTGCGCCTCGTCGAAGAAGAACACCAGCTTCGGCTTGTCCGGATCGCCCACTTCGGGAAGTTTCTCGAACAACTCCGACATCAGCCACAGCAGGAAGGTGGCGTAAAGCCTCGGGTGCTGCATCAGCTTGTCGGCGGCAAGAATCGAGATGTAGCCTCGCCCGTCGCGGGTGGTGCGCATGAGGTCGGCGATCTGCAATGACGGCTCGGTGAAGAAGTTTGCCGCACCCTGGTTTTCCAGCACGAGCAATTGGCGCTGGATGGCGCCGACCGAGGCGCGCGCGACGTTGCCGAACCTCGCCGACATTGCCTGGGCATTGTGCGACACGAAGGTCAGGATGGACTGCAGATCCTTGAGGTCGAGCAGCAGCAGCCCTTCCTCATCGGCAGCCCGAAAGGCGATGTTGAGCACGCCCTCCTGGGCGTCCGTCAGAGACATCATGCGCGCCAGCAGCAGCGGCCCCATCTCCGACACGGTGGCGCGGATGGGGTGACCCTGCTCGCCGAACAGATCCCAGAATATGACCGGGAACTTGTCGTTGACATAAGGCTCCAGCCCGATCGTGCGGGCTCGGTTGACCAGGAACTCCTTGGGCTCGCCCATGGCCGAGATGCCCGACAGATCGCCCTTCATGTCGGCCGCGAACACCGGCACGCCCGCCTCCGACAGACCCTCAGCCAGGATCTGCAATGTGACGGTCTTGCCGGTGCCTGTGGCGCCGGTAATGAGGCCATGGCGATTGGCGAGTCTCAGCAAAAGCTCCTCGCGCTTGGTGCTTCGGCCCAGAAATACGCTTGCCACGTCGCTCATGATCCCCTCGGCGTTGCGCTGACTTCGTGAAGCCATCCAACTACGGGTCAGTACAGCCCGACTACGGGTCAGTACAGCCCGATGCTTCCCGGCCGGATGAGCATCAGCCGGTCATGGCCAGATTCCGGCAGCCAGATCTCGTTCAGCCCGCCGGCAATGTGGCGGACCTGGGCGTCATCCAGGCTCGAGGGGTAACTGGCCGCGAATTCTTCGCGGTTCGAGTCGAAGGCGTGTACCTCGTTGGTGCCGAAGTCGGTCAACCACACCACGTCGTTGGAGTTCACATAGATGGCGTAAGGGCGCGACGCGTCGCTGGGCAGCGGCCAGGCGGCCCATTCGTCGGAGGCCGGATCATAGCGGCTGAGCTGGCCGGAGTTTTCCTCGCTGACCCAGATGCGGCCCTGGCTGTCTGCCGCCACCGCGCGCGCCCCCTGCTCGGCGGTGGGCGGCTCGATGACCTCGGCCTCGCCTGAAGCGCGATCGATCCGCGCAATATGGTGGCCACCGGGCGAGGCGTAGTAGATGTCGCCGTCGGGCGTGACGGTGATGCCGTAGGGGCCTTGGCCGCCGGGCGCATCGAACACCGCCATGTCGCCTGTCCGGGGGTCAAACCGGCCATAGATGCCGCCTTGGCCGGTGAACCACAGCAGGCCGTCGGCGTCGAAGACCGCAGCGGTGAGTCCGGCGTTGGCGCGCTCCTCCGGCAGCGGCCAGATCTCGACCTCCTGGAGGGTGGGCTGCACCCGCACGATGGCATTGAGACCGCTGTCGACGATCCACGGGTTGCCGTCAGGGCCCTCCAGGACGGTTTTGGGGACCGAGTTGGCGCCAAGCTCGATATGCTCGACCTCGCCCATGGCCGGATCGATGATGCCGAGCGTGCCGGTGCCCTGGGCGGTGTACCACACCCTGCCAAAAGTCTGCGCCACCACGGAATAGGGCTGCGTGCCTTCGGGAAGTTCGTGGACCTCCACCAGAAAGGAGCGGGCCGCCGTGGCGCTGGCAACGAGCAAAACGAGCCCAACAGCGATGCTGGTCAGGTGGTGTCGCTGCATCAAATCTCCCTCGGTCGTTGCAAGCGGCGCATTCGATCCAGAACGGGCGACCCCTTGGATCGGTTCCGCTGTTTGGGGATCACGGCACCTGCCAGCGCAGCTTGGCCCGCGGGCGCGGCTGGCGGCCATAGTCGGCAAAGCGGCGCGCCACGTCGGCCATTTCCTTGCTGGTGAGGATCGTCGGCGTGCCGGCCGACAGCGCCAGCCCATATTGGCGCGCCAACGCCTCCAGCAAGATTGCGGCATCGAGGGCGGCGCGTAAGGTGGCGCCACGGGCGAGCATGCCGTGATTGGCCAGCAGACAGGCAGTACGGTCTTCCAGCGCGGCGCCGGCCGCCGCCCCGAGTTCCCGGGTTCCGAACGGATAATACGCCACGCACGGTATGTCCTCACCACCGAAGCTGTGGATCATGTAGTGGAAGGCCGGGATCGGCTGGCGCAGGCAACTGAGTGCCACGCAGTGGTCGGCATGGGCGTGGACGATGGCCCCGGTCGCCGCCACCCGCGCATAGACCTCGGCGTGCATGGCCCATTCACTCGACGGCTTGAGCTTGCCGGTGCTGGTTCCCTCGAAGCGGGTCGAAACGACATCGCCGGGCTTCAGCGTTTCCGCCGTGCAGCCGGTGGGCGTGATCAGCATGCCGCGACCGAACCGGGCGCTCACATTGCCGGCCGCGGCCACGTTGAGGCCGAGGCGGGAGAGCTCCCGGTAGATCTCGACGATGGCATGGCGCACTTCCCACTCGCTGGCGGCGGTCACTTGTGCCTCCCTCGGTCCAGCACTCAGATTGCCCACCGCAGCCCGGCTGGCAAGCAAAAGCTTGACGAGCCTGGCTGCTGCATCGCTATCCCAGAGGCCGCATGGTCATCGGCAGCACCAGCGAAATCCACGGGACCAGCAGCAGCAGCAGCACCCGGAAGATGTCGACGATCCAGAATGGTGTCACGCCGCGGAAGATGGTGCCGGCGGTAATGTCGCCGAGCACGCCGCGCAGCACGAACACGTTGAGTCCTATGGGCGGGGTAATCAGGCTGATCTCGGTCACCACCACGACGATGATGCCGAACCAGATCAGCGACAGCTCCTGGGCCACCGGGGCGGGATAGTCTGCAAACAGGCCGAGCTGTTCGACGATCGGCGCAAACACCGGCACCGTCAGCAGCAGCATCGACAGGCTCTCGAATACGCAGCCGAGCACAACGTAGACCAGGATCATCATCAACACGACGGTGAGCGGTGAGATGTCCAGTCCGGTGACGATCGACACCAGCGCATCGGGCAGCCCGGCGCGCACGATGAAACGCTGGAAAATGACGGCGCCGATCAGCACGGCGAACAGGATGGCCGTCATTTTGGTGGTGTCGTAGAGCGCCGTCCTGAGCGAGGCCCAGCTCAGCTTGCCCTTCAACAGGGCGATGACGAAAGCCATTCCGGCGCCGATGCCTGCCGCTTCCGTGACGGTCCAGATGCCGAGATAGATGCCGCCGAGGATGGTGATGAACAAGAGCACGATCGGCCACACTTCGCCCAGCGACACCAGGCGCTGCGGCCAGCCGACCCTGACCCCGGCCGGGCCGCTGTCGGGCTTGCGCCACACCACCCAGCGCACCGCCACGAGATAGAGCCCTATGCCGAGAAGACCGGGAAGCAGGCCGGCAAGAAACAGCTTGTCGATGCTCTGCGCCGTCATGATGCCGTAGATGATGAGGATGATCGACGGCGGGATGAGGATGCCGAGGGTGCCGCCGGCGGCGATCGAGGCGGAGGCCAGCTCGTCGCTGTACTTGAAGGCGCGCATCTCCGGCATGGCGACTTTGGCCATGGTGGCCGCCGTGGCAAGGCTTGAGCCGGAGATGGCGCTGAAGCCGCCGCACGCCACGATGGTCGCCATGGCCAGGCCGCCGCGGCGGTGGCCGAGGAAGGCGTTGGAGGCGCGGTAGAGCTCGGTTGCCAGCCCCGCCTGGCTGACCAGCATGCCCATCAGGACGAATAGCGGGATCACCGACAAAGTCTCGGTCTGGAGCGTGTCGAGCACGCTGCCGCCGGCCGGCGATAGTGCTGCGGTCCAGTTCCAGTTGTTCAGTTTGGCAAAGCCGACCACGCCCACCACGCCCATGGCGATACCAATCGGCACGCGCATGAAGGCGAGCACGATGACGGCAGCAAATCCGAGCAGCGACAGGACCATTCACGTCACTCCGGGAGCCGCTGCACGGGATCGGCTCGATCATGCGGCCTGGCCAAGCGCCAGACATCGAGCCCGATCCGCACCACCAGGGCGAGGCCCGCAATGGCGATCATGGCGGCAACAAAGAAGGCCACCGGGTGGAGCGGCAGGCGCAGGAAATCGCTGGCATAGCCCCATGCCATGAGCCGCATGGCGCGAAACCCGACCCAGTAGGCCAGGACCAGAAAGGCTGTTGCGGCCACAGTGTCGACCATCAGGTCGCGCACCGCCTGGACCCGGCCGCGGAAAAACCAATCGAACAGATCGACGGTGATGTGCTCGTTGCGAGCCGTGACCACCGGCAGCACCAGGGCGATCATCACCGCCATCAGCATGCGGGTGATCTCGGTCTTGCCGTGGACCGGGCGTATCAGGACATAGCGGCCGAAGACATCGGCACAGGTCAGCACGAGCAGCGAAAACAGCACCACGGCTGCACAGCCTTGGGCGATGCGGGCGAGGACGTCTCCCGTCCGCTCCAGTTCACGTATCATGTCGAGGCTCCGAAGCCGCCCGCGAAATGCAAGGTCCTCATGGCGCCGCTGAGCCCCATGAGGACCTCAAGCATCATCGGCTCCGAGCGGCCCGATGCCTCAATTGCCGTAGCCCCGCATAACCTCGTCGATCAGCGCCACGGCAGCCTCGGCGTCGACGCCCTTGGCGCTCACCTCCGCGATCACGGCCTGGCGCAGCCCCTGTGCAACTTCGGCGAACTTGGCCTGGTCCTCGGCAGAGAACTCGTTGACGTCGGTTCGCGCTTGAATCGTCTCCATGCCCTGCAGGTCGGCGTCGGCCCACACCTTGCCGGCCATCTGCGACAGGGTTTCGCCGGTCGTCGTCAACACCGCCGCCCGGTCCTCCTCCGACAGCCGGTCGAGGAAGGCCTGGCTCATGACGATGGCGAACGAGCCGCGATAAAGGCCGCCCGGCATGAGGTAGGTGACCGGGGCCACTTCATAGAGTCTGAGCGAATGATTGGTCTCGAGCGGCATCATGACGCCGTCCGCCACGCCCTGCGACAGGGTCTCATAGACCTGGGGCGCCGGCACCTGGACGCCGACGATCCCCAAGGCATCGCTGACGTCGGCCGAGACGCCGCCGCCGATGCGGATCTTCTTGCCACTGAGATCGTCCAGGCCATCAAGGCTCTCGCGCATGTAGAGTTGGCCTGGCCCGTGGGTCATGAGCGCCGCCAGAACGACGCCTTCATGTTCGTTGGCGCCGTCGAGAAACTGCTCATGGGCCCGCCAATAGGCCACCGAGGCGGCCTCGGCATCGCCCTCGAAGCCTGGCAGCTCGATCAGCTTGGTGACCACGAAGCGGCCGGGATTGTAGCCGTGGAAGATCCACGTGGCATCGGCCGCACCGTCGGTGATGAGGTCGAGCTGGCCGGGCGGCGGCGCCAGTCCGAATTCGATCCTGCCGGTCACCCGGCCCTCCGTCGCCTCCTCGATGGCCTCGATCCACTGCGGGAACAGCACCCTGTTCATGGCGTGGGGCTCGAGCCAGCTCGAGATGATCATGGTCTCGGCGGCTTGCGCGGAGACCGCAGAAATGGTGAGCGCGGCAGCAGTCAGCATGCCTTTTGCGACGGCTTTGAAACGCATGGACGTCCTCCCTTGAGTTGCGCGGGATCGAAACGACGCGGGGCACGCGCCGCTCAGAGCCGAAGGCTCTTTTAACCGGGCAAACAAAGACTATGCCGGCTGGCGGTGCACCGCAAGCCAGTCGGTTGCGGCCGAAACGGCGGCCGCAAGGAACCTGCACGGGACAGCGGAGTTTGTGCGCCAAGCTATATGGAGGCTTGAGAACCCATGCCGGCAAAGTCGAAATCCCAGCAGATGGCCGCCGGAGCCGCACTGGCGGCCAAGCGCGGCGACAAGAAGAAGAGCGAGCTCAAGGGCGCCTCGAAGGAGATGGCCAACTCGATGTCGAAGAAGCAGCTCGAGGATCTGGCAAGCACCAAGCGCAAAAAACTGCCCTCGAAGAAGTCGTGAGGGCGGCGCAAAGCCTCCCCTTGAGCCTATCAACTGAAACGGTTCTGCTCCCCTCCCCCTCGGGGGGAGGGGCCGGGGGTTGTACGCCTCCCCGATCGCCGGCCCAAGCGCTCCGACGGTCCCGGACTGGAAGGCCATCACGGCCCTGACCATGAACAGAAGGACGAGAACCCGCCAGCGCATCGCCACTGGATCAGCCGGGTCTGACGGGAGCCCCGGTCCGCGGTTCCGGCTGGCCGCTGGTTGTCGCCGCATCCCGCGATGCCGAGGTGGGACGTATATTCTGGTTCAGTCGGAACAGGTTCTCCGGATCATACCGGCGCTTCAGCTCGACCAGGCGGGCGTACTTCTCCGGGCCGTAGGCCGCCTCCACCCGCTCCCGTCCTTCGTCGCTCTCCTGGCCGAGATAGTTGACATAGACCCCGCCGGCGGAATGCGGTGCCAACGCTTCCCAGAGATCGCGCACCCAGGCGACATTCTTCTCGTTCGCAGATCGGTCCGTCCAGATGCCGACGATCAGCAGGTTGAACCTCGCCTCGCGGTGGCTGAAGGCGGTATTGTCTCGGCCGATCCGGCCCACCGCGCCGCCGAGCTGCTCGATCGCGACCGCCGATCCCGGCGAGGGGCAGCGCCGGACGTGGTCAACGATCAGACCGATTGCCTCGGCATCAAGGCCATGCAGGAAGTTCGACTTCCAGTAGTTCTGCTGCCCATGCGGGAAGCCGTCGTCGAACATGCGCTGGACCTGCAGGTAGGGCATCGCCGCGATCATGTCTGCGAGCGGCGTGCCGAACGCCCTGAGCGGCCGCAACACCCGTTCGCCTTCCGCCGGATCGCCGTTGAAGCAGACGGCGATCGCGACCACCCGCTGGCCTTCAGGCGAGGTGACGAAGAGGGCCATCGTGCCGAGTTCATCCGGAGTGGTGCGGGTGAACTCCTCGTAAAAGCGGAGCAGGTCGACGGCGCTGTCGAGCGGGTGAATAAGCAGGCCGCCCAGTACCGTGCTGACCGGATGCAGCCGGAACTCGAACGAGGTGACGATCCCGAAATTGCCACCGCCGCCGCGCAGCCCCCAGAACAGGTCAGGGTTTTCCTGATCGCTCGCAGTCAGGAGCCGGCCATCCGCCGTCACCACATCGGCCGAGACGAGATTGTCGGAGGCGAGTCCGCAGCTGCCCATCAACCAGCCGAGCCCGCCGCCCAGCGTCAGGCCCGCGACTCCCGTGCTCGAGACGATACCGCCTGTTGTCGCCAGACCTAACGCTTGCGTCTCGTGGTCGAACTCGCGCCAGAGGATGCCTGGCTCGGTACGCGCGAGACGGCCAGCCGGGTCGATGCGGATGCCCTTCATCGGCGAGAGATCGATCATCAGGCCGCCATCGCTTATAGCGCTGCCCGAGACGTTATGGCCGCCGCTGCGCACCGACATCATCAGGCCTGTCTCTGCCGCGAAGGCTACGGCACGCCTGACATCGGCGACCCCGGCGCATCGGGCGATCAGGGCCGGGCGGCGATCGATCATCGCGTTGAAGATCGTCCGTGCGCCCTCGTAGTGCGCATCGGTGGGACGTATCAGAGTGCCGCGCAGACCTGCCTCGAGTGCCTCTACGGCGGCACTGCCGTATCCAGCTGCTGTCATCTCATCCTCCCACCTTCGACGGCCTCGGCCGGCCTTCGCTCCCGCGATACTCGATGATCGGCCGGGTGCATTGCAAAATCGAAGATTTCAGGTTATGGATGAGCTGGATTCATCTAGATTGACCACATGAGGTCCCTTCCTCCGCTCGCTCAGCTGCGCGCCTTCGAGGCCGCTGCCCGGCGGTTGAGCTTCCGGCTGGCTGCCGAGGAGCTCGGTGTCACGCCGACCGCGATCAGCCACCAGGTCCGAGAGCTTGAGACGTATTGCGGCCGATCGCTCTTCCGCCGTCGACCGCGCCCGCTCACCCTGGCGGATGCGGGAGCGCGGCTTTACCCGATCGTGCGGGACGGGCTGGATGCGTTCGCAGCGAGTCTCGCCGATATCCGGCGGGTCCGTGATTCGCGGCCGCTGCGCGTGACGACCACGAATGCCTTCGCCAGCCGCTGGCTTGTGCCGAGACTTCCGGCTTGGCGCGCAGCGCACCCGGGCATCCGCCTCGAGGTAATCGGAACGGACGTCGTGCTCGACCTGCGGTCAGATGACTGCGACCTGGCGATCCGCTGTGCCGAAACGCCACCAGCGGGGGGCGAGGTACAGCCACTGATTTGGGGCGAGTTTTTGGCGGTCTGCAGCACAGACCTGTTGCCGGGTGGCAGGCCTCTGCGAAACCTTGCTGATCTGCGCCACCACACGCTCATCCATTACTACTGGTCGCCAGCTGCATCACATCCCGGCACGTGGCGATGGTGGTTGAACCGGGCCCGGTTGCAGAACCCTGCCGTGCCAGAACTGGGCGAGTGCGAGCAGCTGAGCTTCCGGGAGGAGCTGCATGCGATAGACGCCGTGCTGGCCGGCCAGGGGATCGCGATCATCCATGACGTTCTGATCGCGAAGGAGCTCGAGACTGGTGCGCTCACACGGGCAGTCGAAGCATCCGCCCCGGGACCAGGATATTTCCTGACTTACGATGTCGGACACCATCGAAGGACGCTCATCGACCAATTTGGCGGCTGGGCGAGGGCGCAGGCGGATGCTGAGATGAGCTCGATATCGGCCAACGTTGCCGGGAATGTGGGCTGAGGATCATCGCCTTGCGCCTGAGCGGACGCAACCTCCGCCGTTGGGCCAGTTCGCGCGTTGCTCGGCCCGCCCATGCCCGCATCACCCGCTACTATTTTGCAGAACTTGACGGACACCATCTCCCCAATCTCTTTCCTTGACAAACATTCCTATTTATGCTTATGATCCTCGCATCCCTTGCTGCCGAGGGG
>CAYWVA010000070.1:0-10011 GCA_964461545.1 uncultured Rhizobiaceae bacterium
GGTCTTTTCGTATCCCAACGGTTCGCTCTCGGCTTCTACCCCCGGACTCGTGCGGGAGCTCGGCTTTTCCTGTGCATGCATGAGCATGGACGGGACTTTCACGGCGCGGCACGACGTTTATCGTATTCCAAGGCTTTGGGTGCCGGATGTCGATGGGCCAGAGTTCCGGCGCTGGCTCGGTAACTGGGTCGCGGCAGCGCACTGATCCCGGGCAGCCGCTAGAATGTGCCGATGAACGTTCAAGGCCAGCCGCCGCCGCCGGCGATCCGAGTGCGATCGACGGCCCGGAACGATTACGGTCGCCTGTTGCGGCTATTGCGACCTTATCCCTGGCTGTTGCCGCTCCTCGTCGTTCTCGGCATCGCGGCGTCGCTCGCGGAGGCCATCGGCATCGGCTTGTTGATCCCCTTGATGGGCGCGCTGCTGCAGCCCACTGACCCTGCCACGCACTCCGCGATCGAACGGGCGGTCCGCGCCGCCATGCTGGACGAAACCGGCGCGATCCGGTTCCCGCTGGTGGCGGGCACCATTTTCCTGCTGATTGTCATCAAGACGTTGATCCTGGGCGCCTATGCATTCGTGGGTGCAGGCATGACCGGGCGCATCGCCAAGGAGATGCGGGTCACATTGTGGGACCGCCTGGCCAATGCGGAGATGGCCTGGTTTTCCCGCAGCGAGCACGGCCGGCTGCTGAATATCATCGACAAGCAGACCGAACGCGCCACTGAAGCGTTGTCGGCACTTACCGTGCTGATCTCTTCCGCCTCGACTGTGCTCGTTTTCGGCACATTCCTGTTCCTGTTGTCCGCGCCGATGGCGTTGATCGTGCTGGCCGCCGGCGGGCCGATCTTTTTCCTGGTGCGCCGCCTCACCAAGCGGGCAAAGCGCTACGGCCAGGCGCTTGCGGATGGCTACGCCAGCCTCGCGGGCCGCGTCATGGAGTTGCTCGCGGCGATGAAGACCATCCGCGTCTTCAACCAGCAAGCTCTCGAGACGCGGCGGTTCGCGATCGCCGCAGACAAGCTCCGCGCCACTTTTCTGCGCACCGAACTGCTGACGCGCCTGCTCGGGCCGGTGCTGGAACTGATCTACCTGCCGGTATTCCTTGCGGTGCTGGCGTTTGCATTGTTCATGGGCATAAACATCCCGGTGGTGCTGGCGTTCCTGGTGCTGCTTTACCGCATGCAGGCGCCGCTGAAGTTCCTCGACGGGGCGCGCGTGAATCTCGCCACCTACAGTCCTGCGACGGAGGAGGTCCAATGGCTGCTGGCGACAGCGCCAGACGAACGGCAGCGCGCCGGCGGCCGGCCTTGCAAAGGGCTCAGGCATCGCATCGTCATCGAGAAGCTCTATTTCAGCTATCCCGGCACGGACATCCCTGTCCTCAAGGGCGTCTCCACGGAGCTGGCGCGCGGCGAGGTCATTGCCCTGGTGGGACCCTCGGGGGCCGGCAAGTCGACGCTGGTGAATCTCCTCTATGGCCTCTACGTGCCGGATTCGGGCCGGATCCTGGTCGACGAGGAGCCGCTCGAGGAGTTCGACCTGTATTCCTGGCGGGACCACATCGCATTCGCGGGGCAGGACAGCGAGCTCGTGACCGGCAGCGTCCGCTATAACATTGCCTATGGCGTTCCAGAGGCCTCCCATGCCGCGGTGGAAGCCGCCGCGCGCGCCGCCGGGGCGCATGACTTTATCCTCGACCTACCGGAAGGCTACGACACTGAAGTCGGTACGCGCGGCACGCTGTTGTCGGGCGGCCAGCGGCAACGCATCGCGCTCGCGCGGGCGCTGATGCGCAAGCCCGACCTGCTTGTGCTGGACGAGGCGACCAATGCGGTCGACACGGCGACAGAGTTGGCGATCCAGGCGACGATCGAAGCCCTCGCAGGCCAGACCACGATCCTGATCATTGCGCATCGGACATCGACGCTGATGAACGCGGACCGCGTGCTGGTCATGGATGGCGGCCACATCGTGGAAGACGCGCGGCCGCAGCACATGTCGGCCAATGCGGCGCTGCTCGCCGGGATCCAGGCACTCCCGGATGAGGTCGAAAGCGAGTAGATCGACCCGTGGCGCCATTAGCCGTCAGGCGCCGCTCGGGCTGCTGACACGGGCCGACAGCGACTCGATCCCGGCAGCGACATGCTGGATACTCTGTCCTTCAATGTAGATGTCGTACCAGATTTCCAGGTTGAGCAGCAGCCACAGCCGATAGCTGTGATCCACGCGGCCCGACATGTGTTCCTGCAACAGCTGTGCAATGGGCTCGGGTCGGAATACGCGGGCTGCGACGAGCTTCGAGTCACCCAGGCGCGCATCGACCAGCCGCTTGAGATCACGCTGCATCCATAGCCCGACCGGGAAGCCGAAACCCTGCTTCGGCCGGTGCAAGATCTCTTCCGGCAGGTAGCGGCTTGCCAGCCGCCTGAGGAGATACTTGAGCCGGCGGCCGTTGAGCTTCATCTCGGCCGGCAGCGAGGCGGCGAATTCGACTACACGCGGATCGAGGAAGGGCGAACGCACTTCCAGCGAGCAGGCCATGGACATCCGGTCGCCCATCACCAGGTTATGGTCGGGAACCCGGACCATCAGGTCGGTGTAGAGCATCCGGTCGATGCTGGACTCGACGTTGGGCGCGTCGAAATAGCGCAACACCTTGGCCAGCGTGTCTGGATCCGCGAGTGACTGCACAGCGTCCGGGTGAAACAGGGCGTCGCGGTCCTCGGGCGTGAAACGAAGCACGCCGAGCGCGCGCGCGTGGCGTTCGCCGCCCTTCAGTCCCGCCATCGAATGCAGCCAGGACAGGCGCTGGGCGAGGCTCTTGTACTGGAAAGTCTCTGGAATCGCCGCGATCAGCCGCGGCATCACAGTCCGTCTCAGCGCTGCCGGCAGCAGGCAGTAGTAATCGACCAGCCGCTGGCCGGCATAACGATCGTAACCGGCGAAGGATTCGTCGGCGCCGTCGCCAGACAGGACGACCTTGACATGCCGCGACGCGAGCCGGGAAACGAGATAGATGCCCACTGCATAGGGGTCGGCCGGCTCACCCAGATGATGCGCCATGAAAGGCAGCAGCGAGGCGATGTCGGCGTGCACCCGCTCGCCGTGGAACACCATGCCCTCCGCTCGCGCCACCTGTTCCGCATAGGGCAACTCGTCGAAACTGGCCTCGTCCACGCCGATCGAAAATGCCGGTACCGGTTCCTGGCGTTGCCGGGCCATCATCGCGCCGAGGGTAGTGGAATCGATGCCGCCGCTCAGGAAGGTGCCGACCGGGACGTCGCTGAGGAGGTGCGATGCGACGGCCTCCCGCAGCACCTCGTCGAGTGCGTCCACGGCCTCGGCTTCGGTCAACTTCAGCTTGGCGCGAAAATCAGGCGTCCAGTAACGCTGCGTGCGGATCGAGCCGCCGGCATCGCGCAGCAGCGTGCTCGCCGCCGGCAGCTTGTGCACACCGGCGAGCATCGAACACTCGTCGGGCATGCTGCGCAAGGACAGGTAATGCCACAGCGAATTGACATCCAGCAAGCGCGGTACCACGCCGCTGGCGAGCAGGGCCTGGACTTCGGACGCGAACAGGAAGCGGTGCCCGTCGCGATAGAAGAACAAGGGCTTCTGGCCCATGTGGTCCTTGCCCAGCAGCAGGGTATCGCTGCGGGCGTCCCAGATGGCGAACGCGAACATGCCCCTGAGGTGACGGGCACAATCTTCGCCGTGCTCCTCGTAGAGATGCAGGATGACCTCAACGTCGCTGTGCGTGCGGAAGCGGTGGCCGTCGGCCTGCAGGCGGCGTCGTAGCTCCGGACTGTTGTAGATTTCGCCATTGCAGACCAGCGTGATCTCGCCGGTTTCGTTCGCGATCGGCTGCGCACCGCCTTCCAGGTCAATGATGCTGAGCCGCCGGAAGCCGAGCGCCACGCCATGGTCGAGGTAGTAACCGTCGTCGTCGGGGCCACGATGCACCAGCGCAGCCGTCATCTGCCGGGTGATCCGATCCGCTTCGGGTCCGAGCGCGCCCGCGATTCCGCACATAGGGTGGGGTTCCTTGCAGCCTAGAGGATACCCTGCGAGCGGTAGTGCTGGATGGTCAGCGCGATTCCCTGCCGGGTATCCACGCCGGGCTGGAATCCCAGCAATTGCGCGGCCCTGGACGTGTCAAAGGCCGAGCTCTCGGAAAAAAACTTCAGGCTGCGGCGCGAAAATGGGGGTTCGCGGCCGGCCACGGCCGCGAGCTTCTCGATCCCCAGGCAGGCAGTCTCCATGAACCAGGTCGGCAACTGTACGGGGCGGTAATCCATGCCCAGTTCCGCGACGATGATTTCTACGAGTTCCCGGACGGTGACCGTGTCCGGCCCGCCGGCAATGATCGTTTCGCAGGCCGCCAGGTCGGCTTCCGCGGCGAGCTCAAAGGCCTCGAGCATGTCCGTGATGTAGATGGGGTGGCGGCGATTCGCGCCTTCGCCGACGAAAAAGAAGCGCTTGCGCGCAATCGTCCGTAGCAGCTTGAGTGTGCGTGGGCAAAACGGGCCATAGACCCAGGCGGGCCGCAGGATGACGGTGGACACATTCGCGGCGGCCGCCGCATGCCGAACAGCCAGCTCCCCGGCGAGCTTGCTGCGTTCATACGGGATGTCGGGCCGGGGCACGGTGTCTTCGTCGGCGGGCAGCACGGCAAGCGGACCGTAAAGGCCGACCGTGCTGCAATGGACGAAACGGCGTACGCCTGCTTCCCCCGCGAGTTGCACCAGTTTCTCCGTGGCGCGCACGTTGACGTCATGGAAATACGCTTCGTCTTTCAGGACGTCCAGGTGGGCGGCCGCCAGGTGGAAGACGGTGTCGATCCCTTCAAGCAGGCCGGCCGGCGCTTCGCGAATATCCAGCCGCACCTGGGCCAGGTCTCCGGCGAGCGCCAGGCTTGCGAGCCGATCCAGGTTGATGTCGGTTGCGACCACGGCGCGCCCGCGGGCCAACTGGTCCCGCACCAGGTGGCTGCCAATGAACCCGCCGGCGCCGGTGACCAGCACCTTCCGGGCATGGATCATGGCTGGCGCCGTCCCTCGACGACGACGCAATAGCCTTGCTGGAAAAACAGCAGCCGGTCGAGTTGCGAGATCAGCCAGTACGCGGGAAAGATCGCAGAGTAGATCCGGTAGCTGGTCTGCACCTTGCGCAGTTGTTCCGCGGTGGCGGGCGCGATTTCGGGATGGTCTTCGTGGCCCTGCGAATGAGCATCGGCGTGCCCAGGTCTGGAATCAGGTGCATGCCGGTGGGGCTCGGGCGCGCCGCTCTCGGCGTCCTTGCGCAGTACCTTTACGTACATGAAATTGATGGTCAGTTCGAGCATCTCCGTGAAGAAGCCCGAGAACCACATCGTCTTGACCGGCTGTACCCCGCCGCCGGTCATCAGCTGCTGGATTTCCTCCGCGGTCACACCCACGCGGGTATGGCCGTAGGCCTCCTTGGACATGCCGACCAGCGACTTGATGCGGACGGCAAGCTTGCGCTCGTCGCCATTCGGCGTGGTGATGATCAGCTGTGCACCAGGCTTGAGAACCCGCACCAGTTCGCGGGTGACGATGCGCGGATCTTCGACATGCTCGTGCACGTCGATCACCACGATGCGGTCGAAGCTCGCATTGTCGAAAGGCAGGTGATCTTCGGCGGCTTGCGCGACCGGCTCCCCGAGCAGGGCTGACATTTCCGCGATCGAGGTATCTTCGAGGTCGGCCCAGGACCAGCGGCCGCCGAGCTCACGAAGAAAATAATTCATTGCGCCGTTGTTGTCGCCGCAGGTCAACAGCAGGCAGCGCTCCTCGGGCAATAACGGCAACAGCAACTTCTTGAGGGCCTGGAGGCGAAGACGTTTCTTGAGCCCTTTGCGAAACATCGCGAGTTGCCAGGGCTCTCCGTGCCTGTTTGTTGTGGCCTGCGCCATGGCCTGGGTTTCCATATGGACGGGTCTCATAAAAATGTTACGCGAAAGTCGATCCGTGCTGAAGTTAGGCACGACGGCAGCCATGAATATGCACTACGACCGCGCCTTAATTATGTGTGCCAGTTCAAGACATACGAAACAAGCTGCTGTATCTTACGTGCGTTTCCCCACGTACAGGCGCGGCTCGCCCCATGGACTTGGAACTCCAGTACCTCGTGTGGGTGGCGATCCTGACGCTCGTGATCCGCGTGGTCTGGATGACTGACAAGGTCATGGTCCGCGGCCTGGCCAAGGTCACGGGCTTCCCGGCCGAGTCGGAACCCTTGTCGGGCTGGGGCCGCCGCGCATGGATTGCGCACGAAGACGCGATCCATAACCTCGTGATCTTCGCGGTACTGGTGCTCGCCCTGCAACTGGCCGGCGAAAGCAACGCCATTACGCAGTTGGCCGCCGCAACCTATTTCTGGGCGCGGCTGTGCCATTTCGTCGTGTACGCCTTCGCCATCCCCCGCATCAAGACCGTGGCATTCGTCGTCGGGCTGTGCGCGCAGGTCGTGCTGGCCTGGCAATTTATCCTGCTCGCGCTTGCGACCTGAGCGACTTCGCATTCGCGACTGCCAGACCAGCAGCCGCGAACGCGACAGCCTCGTTTTACTTGTCAGCCGGGTGTGCCGCCGCGTCGCCCGTCGGAGCCGTTACGCTCGGCGGGTTTGCCGCGTCCTGGCGGTTCCGGCCGTGCGCCGGGCCTGTCGAGTCGCCTGTTGACGGAAGCGGAAGGCGTACTCTCGAGGCCCTCCCGCGTCAAGGCTGTGACGGCGAAATACCACGTGCCCGGGGCGAGGTCGTCGACGACGTGGCGCGTAACGCTTGGGTTGTGGATTTCTTTTTCGTAGTCGTACTGGTTCGGGGTCTGGCCATAGAGTATCCGGTAGCCTGCCAGGCTGTTGCCCAGCGGGGAGCCATCCACCCGCTCCGTGGGCGGCGTCCAGCTCAGTGTGACGCTGCCCAGCGACGATCCTTCCGGCATCACCTCCACGGAAAAGGCCGGCATGCTCACAGTCGCAACGCCGTCAGTGACGGAGACGATGATCTCGCTGTGAACGCCCACATCGCCTTCCCCTGGCTTGCCTGCGAGCTGGCCGGTGGCATGGTCGAATTCAGTCCATGGCGGCGCATTGTCCACGAAAAACTGCAGCGCATCTCCATCCGGATCGCTCGCGAAGGGCTGAAAGCGCCATGTGGCGCCAACGGCCACGGTTTCGGGTGGCACTCCGCTGATCTCGGGCGGCTGGTTGGAGCTCGACGGGTCAGGGGTGGCATCGGTCACGTCCACGAGGGGTTCGCCGGATCCGCCTCCACAGGCGGAAAGCAGGATGCACGCGGCAGCCGCCCCATACGGGGCAAAAGATCGGGCTATTGACATCAGGGCCTCTTTTGGTTGGGCGGTATGGGGGCGGTTCCTTCTCGACCGCGGCGTTTGTAGCAGCAAGGATTAGGTTAAACAACCCCGGAGATTTACCCGGGTGTCGTAAAGCATTGATATGCCGTGGGCAGGCCCGGAATTGCAGCAGGCCATCTGGCGCGGACGTCGGGGACGTCGCAAGCGTCCAGCTCAATTTTGCGCGGCCGGGGACGCGCCCTGGGCGCGAACTTCGATGGAAAAGGGCGCCAGGCTGGCGGACGACGAGCCGTTCGATACGGATACGACAATGTTGCTGTGGGTGCCGACATCCGCCTCCCGGGGCGTGCCTTCCAGCCGACCGTTCTGGGGGCTGAATTCCGCCCAGACGGGTGCATTGGTCACGGAGAATTTCAATGCGTGGCCGTCGGCAGCAGAAGCGACCGGCTGGAAACGCCACGGCGATCCGGCTGTGGCAACCGTATGCGGTATGCCACTGAGCTGCGCTGGTGTGCTGGGTTCCTGGCCGGGTGCGGACGCGTCGCGGGTGGCCGTAGCGCCGGCCTGGTCGTAGAGGGAAAAGGCGTGGCTGATCCCAAGGACGGAAAGGATGATGCACGCGGCAGCCGCCCCGAGTGGGGCGAACGAGCGGTTTCGTGACATGCGGGCCTCTTGTTCTGTTCTGGCCTTCTGCGGGCTCTGGATTCTCGACTGCCAGGCGTTTTAGCAGCCCGCCTTATGTCAAACAACCCTCGGTTTTTACCAAGTCGTCCCCATGTCCCACGGGGCAAGGCCTGCGGGGGGGAAGGCGGCCTCTCTCGTCGGCCACTTTGGTTGGCATGTCAAAAAAAAGCGCAGGCCACTTTCGCAGCCTGCGCAAGGGAACCGGTCCTTTCGGACCGCTGCACTGCTCCCGGAACGCTGAACTAGATGGTCTTGCTCCCGATCGTGGACTTGTTGCTTTCCAGTCCGCCCTTGCAATAGGCGGTGACGGCGAAATACCAGGTGCCGGAATCCAGGTTTTCCACGAAATGACTGGTCTGGCCGGCGTTCGTGATGTTCACCACGTGGGTGAGCGAATTGGGGTTCGTGCCGTAGTACACCTTGTAGCCGGCGAGGTCGGTCAGGGCGCTGCCGTCCGTGCGCTGCGTGGGGGGTGTCCACGATACGTTGGCACTGCCGAGCGTCGGTGTGGCGACATGCAGGGTGAAGGAATTGAGCGAGGCATGCGCCTTGCCGTCACTGACGGTAATGGTGACCGGCCCGAAGTTGCCGGCGCTCGGCGGCGTGCCGGAGAGCTTGCCGGTCTTGCTGTCGAAACTCGCCCAGGCGGGCTTGCCCTGTACCGAGAAGCTGAGGGCATCGCCGTCCGGGTCCGAGGCCTTGGGCTGGAAGCTCCACGGTGTGCCTACGACCAGCGCGGTATCAGGCGTGCCGGAGATGACCGGGGGTTGGTTGCCGTCCCCGGGATCGCCGGGAGCGCCGGAGCGCGCGGAGGGGTCGCTCTGCGCCGCGGCGTTGATCGCGGCGAGTTGGGCATCGGTGGCCGTCGCGGCCCGCTGCACGGCGCTATCCAGCACGGTATCGATGCCGCTCGGCAGGCGCGGTGCGATGTCGGCGGGAAGCGAGCCGGGGATGGCGCTCTGCATGACCTCGATGGTCTGGCCGATGCGCGCGTCGTCCACCACGACCTCGGCAGCTCGCAGGGCGCGAATCACCTGGTGGAACGCCGCCTCCGGGATCTGCACATTGGCGGTGTTGATTGCGGAGGGTGCGGAAGACTGCACGTGCCGAATGGCATTGTCCATGCCCGTGGTCGCATTGCTGTGGTATACGTGCAGGCGGTTGGCCATCGCCTGTACGAGTACGGCAGCGCTCGCGACATTGGCCACAGCGGCGGTGCGGGCGCTGGCGCCCCTGGCACCGCGACCATCGATCAGGCCGTCGGTGAGATCCGCCGCCAAGGCGGCCATGACGGCATCGCCGTCAAGGTTGGGCAAGGCATCGCGGGTGCGGCGGACCAGCTCCCCGAGCGTCTCGCTGGTCTTGACGTAAACATGGACGTTTGACGTGTCGACCGGCGTCAGTACCGGGTCGGGAATGAGGTTCTTGTCCAGGCCGAACCCGTAGCGGGCGAGGACGGCGTCCCGTGCGATGGCGACGGTCGAGTCACTGATGCCGCCGCTCTTGCGCGCCGTGTCGAAGATCAGCGTGGTGAAGGGATTGAGGTTGCTGAAACTGCGCGTGTTCGGGCGAATGATGCCCGATACCAGGCGGAAGTCGGGCGGCCCGCCGGTAACAATGTCGACGCCCATATCGGCTTCGAGCGAAAGTGGATAGTTCCTGCCCTGGGTCTTGATGACGATGTCGTAGTCCGCGGTGCTGTTGCTGCTCGATTCCTGAAGCAGCTCGCCGGAACTGGAGAACACCCTGAGTCGCGCACCGACGATCGGCCCGTCTCCGACGCTGCCCGTGACGTGGGTCTCGTAGATCTCGTCAGCCGACAGGTCCGGCGGCATGTTGCCGGAAAGTTCAGGGTCATCTGCGCCGAGACACCCGCCAAGCACCAGCAGCAGCGGGAAGAATAGGGCGCCAAATGGCGTTGTCAGTGCATTCCGAAAAGCCATGGCGAAAACCTCGCTTCGCTATGGCCACGGAAAAGTTCAACTCACGG
>CAYWVA010000071.1:0-9955 GCA_964461545.1 uncultured Rhizobiaceae bacterium
TCTGCTGTGGGCCGGCAGCCATGCGCCCGGCGGGGCGTTCCAGGCCGGCACGGTGCTCGCCGCCGTCTGGCTTCTCCTCGCCATGGCCGGCCTCACCGACGCCCCGGCCGTCTCGGACCGGCGACTGCGCCTGGTGATCGTCGGCGGGCCGGTGATCTTCCTTCTGGTCGGCACCGCCGGCGCCATCGCCGGCACCTTCCTCGGCATGCCGGCCGAAATCGCCTATCACCTGATCGTCACCATCGAGGTTGCCCTCACCCTGTCGATTGCGGCGACGCTCGCCCTGCTGGTTCTCGGCGTGCCGAGGCGCGCCCCGTGACCAGCGCGGTACTCTTCAGCGCTTGTGCTGCAGTGCTGGTCGGCATCGGCGCCTTCGGCCTGTTCTCGCACGCCCACCTGCTCAGGCGCATCGTCGCCCTCAACGTGCTCGGCAGCGGCGTCTTCCTAATGTTCGGCGCCATGGCCTCTCGCGCGCCTGAGGCCGGCGCTGATCCGGTGCCGCAGGCCATGGTCATCACCGGCATCGTCGTGGCTCTGGCCGCAACGGCGCTTGCACTGACCATTGCGGTGCGGCTGTTTGAGGAGACCGGGCGGGCCACCCTGCCGGGCGAGGACGAGTCGGATGAACGTAGCGGCGATTGAGCTCTTGGCCCCTTCGGTGCCATGGCCCGCCTTCGCCGTCATCGTTCCCCTTCTCACCGGGCTTGCGGCTTCCGTCCTGGGGAGCCGCTCGGCGTCCCTGGCGGCGCTGAGCGCCGGCGCCGGGTTCCTCATCGCGCTCATTATCACCATTCAGGTGTTCGCCCATGGGCCGGTGGAGCACGCCATCGGCGGCTGGACGGCACCGCTCGGCATCAGGCTCAGAGTCGACGGGCTGGCGGCGGCATTCCTGATGATGACGGCCGCCATCACCGCTGCCGTGGTCGTCTATTCCCGTCCCGACTTTGGCCGCACGTCCGCGGCCGAGACCCGCACCACCTTCGCCTTCTGGCCGCTGTTGCTGTTCATGTGGGCCGGGCTGAACGCGGTGTTCGTCAGCGCCGACCTGTTCAACCTGTTCGTGGCCCTGGAAATCCTCACCCTCACGGCGGTGGCCATGGTGGCCCTGGAGGGCAAGGCGGAGACCCTGGGTGCTGCCATGCGCTACCTGCTGTTTGCGCTCTTCGGCTCGCTCGCCTACCTGCTCGGCGTGGCGCTGATTTACGCCGCCTACGGCACCCTCGACATGCAGATCCTGCGCACCGCCAGCGGTCCCGTCACGGTGACTTTGGCAGCCGGTGCCCTGATGACCGCAGGGCTGATGGCCAAGACCGCGCTCTTTCCCCTGCACGGCTGGCTGCCGCGAGCCCATGCCGGAGCCCCTGCCCCGGCCAGCGCCATGTTGTCTGCCCTGGTGGTCAAGGCCTCGTTCTACCTCATCGCCCGATTGTGGTTCGATGTCATTCCAGGCGTCGCCACCGAGCACATGGTCCAGCTTCTGGGGGCGCTCGGCTCGGGCGGCATCGTTGTCGGCTCGCTCCTGGCCTTCGTGCAGGCGAGACTGAAGCTTTTGATCGCCTACTCCACCATTGCCCAGCTCGGCTATCTTCTGCTCATGTTTCCGCTTGCCGGAGGTGAGGGCGATCCGCAGCCCTGGGCCGCGGCGGCCTGGACCGGCGGCATCTTGCATGCCCTGGCGCATGCCCCTGCCAAGGCTGCCATGTTCCTCTCAGCCGGAATCGTGGTTCAGGCGGTGGGTCACGACCGGCTCGACGGCCTGGTCGGCATCGCCCGCCACGTGCCGATGGCGGCCTTCGCCTTCGCGCTCGCCGCGGTGTCGCTGATGGGTTTGCCGCCGAGCGGCGGCTTCACCGCCAAGTACCTCCTGCTCACATCAGCCATCGCCAGCGGCCAGTGGTGGTGGGTTGCGGTCATCATTGCCGGCGGCCTGCTGGCGGCCGCCTATCTGTTCCGGGTTCTCAACCGTTTCGTGAGCGAGCCCAATACCGAGCTTGAGCTTGCCCCGGTTGCACGGCGCAACCAGATCATCGCCCTGGCTCTTGCTGCGGTGTCGATCCTTCTCGGGCTGTTTTCGCTGCTGCCATACGACCTGCTGCAGATCGGACGCGGGCCGGCCGCCATCGAGGGGCTGTCATGACTGCGCTGATGCCCATTCTGGTGCTGTCGACGTCGCTGGTGCCGGCCATCTTGATCTTTCTCCTCGATGAGGACCAGCAGCGGCTCAGGACCGCCATCAACCTGGCTGGCGCCGTTGGCAAGCTCGCGCTGGTGAGCGTGATGCTCGACGGGGTCGCCCGCGGCGTGCTGTACGAGACCCGGCTGACGCTGCTGCCCGAACTGGAACTGCTGTTCCGCGTCGATGCGCTGGCCCTGCTGTTTCTCACCCTGTCGGCATTCCTGTGGCTGCTCACTACCATCTACGCCATCAGCTTTCTGGAGCACGGCCGGCATCTGTCGCGCTTCTTCGGCTTTTTCAGCCTGTGCGTGGCGGCCACCGCCGGGATCGCCTTGTCGGGCACGCTGATCACGTTCTTCATCTTCTATGAGCTTCTGACTCTGTCGACCTGGCCGCTTGTCGTTTACTACGGCAACGCCGCCTCCATGGCGGCCGGCCGGCGCTATCTCGCCTATACGCTTGGCGGCAGCGCCGCGCTGCTGCTCGGCATTGTGTGGCTGGAGAGTCTGACCGGGCCGATCGAGTTCACGCTGGCCGGCCAGGTGGCCGAGCTCGACCCCTATGCGCTGCAGGTCATCTTCGTGCTACTTATCGGCGGGCTCGGCGTCAAGGCGGCGCTGGTGCCGCTGCACGGCTGGCTGCCGGTGGCCATGATCGCGCCGGCCCCGGTCAGCGCCCTGTTGCATGCCGTTGCCGTGGTGAAGGCCGGCGCCTTCGGCATCGTGCGCATCATCTATGACGTCTATGGAACCGCTCTGGTCCATGATCTGCATCTCGGCCTGCCGCTGGCAGTCCTCGCCTCGATGACCATCATCTACGGCTCGGCGCGAGCCCTGCAGCAAACCGACATCAAGCGCCGGCTGGCATTTTCCACCGTGAGCCAGATTGCCTACATCGTGCTTGGCGCCAGCCTGCTCGGGCCATCCGCCACCATCGGCGGGCTGGTCCACCTGGTGCATCAGGGCTTGATGAAGATCACCCTGTTCTTTTGCGCCGGCGCTCTGGCCAAACAGGCTGAGATCCGCAATGTCGAGCAACTGGACGGGGCGGCATGGCGCATGCCATGGACGATGCTGGCCTTCACTGCCGCCGCCCTCGGCATGATCGGCGTGCCGCCAATGGCCGGGTTCATCAGCAAGTGGTATCTCGGGATCGGCGGCCTGCAAGCCGGCCACGGCTGGGTCGTCCTGGTGCTGGCAGCCAGCAGCCTGCTGAATGCCGCATATTTCCTGCCGCTCATCTACCGGGCGTGGTTCCTGCCCGGCCCGGCCGGCCCGGCGTCCGGTCGCGAGCGCGACCTGTGGCTGGTCGCCCCGGCCGTGGTCACGGCCGCCGCGACGATCCTGACGGGTGTCCTGGCGGGCCTGGCCTTCAGCCCGCTTGGCTGGGCGACGCTGATCGTTGAGCGGGACTACGGCCCATGATCACCTTCGCTCCTTCGCTGCTCATGCTGGTCCTGGCGGTACCGCTGGGCTTGGCGCTCGCCGCGCCGTTCGTCAACCGCCCGCTCAAGCTTTTGGCGTGGGCCGCCGTTCCCGGATTGTTGGCGGCACTGGGAGTCGACCACGGGCGCTTCGTGGAACTGCCGATGGCGGTGCTTGGCCTCACCGTGGCGCTTGACCGCATCGGCGCGGTGTTCCTGGGCGTGGGTTCGGCATTGTGGCTGCTGGCCGGCGTCTATGCCCGCAGCTACATGGCCGACAGTCCCCGGGCCAAGGAGTTCTCCGTCTTCTGGCTCCTCACCCTTGCCGGCACCCTCGGCACCTTCGTCGCCGCCGACGTGGTGACCTTCTACATTTCCTTTTCGCTCATGTCGCTGGCCGCCTACGCCCTGGTGATCCACGACCGCACTGCCGCGGCCACCCGTGCCGGCCGGGTCTATCTCGTGCTGGCAGTCCTGGGAGAGACCGCACTACTTGCCGCCTTCATGGTGGCGGCGTCTGCGGCTCACAGCCTGACGATCGGGGATGTGCAGGCCGCGCTCGCCATGTCGCCATGGCGCGATTATGCCGTGGCCGGCCTGGTCATCGGCTTCGGCATGAAAGCCGGCCTGGTTCCGCTCCACGTCTGGCTGCCGCTCGCCCACCCGCAGGCGCCCACCCCCGCCTCTGCGGTGCTGAGCGGGGTGATCGTGAAGGCCGGCATCATCGGCTTGATGAGGTTTCTGCCGCTGGACGGCGGGGCGATGTCGAGCGCCATCTTGGTCACAGCCGGTCTCGTCACGGCGTTCTACGGTGCCCTTGTCGGGCTGGCGCAATCCAACACCAAGGCCCTTTTGGCCTACTCCACCTTAAGCCAGATGGGGCTTATGGTGACGGTGCTCGCAGCCACGCTCGGCGGCCCGGATGCGCATGCCGCGCACGATGCGGTCAGCCTCTATGCCGCCCATCACGGGCTGGCCAAGGGGGCGCTGTTTCTCACCCTCGGTGTCGTCGCGGCGAGCGGCAGGGCTCAGCTCAAGTGGATCATGCCGCCGGCGGCCATGATGGCGCTGGCCATCGCCGGCCTGCCGTTGACCGGCGGCGCCCTGGCCAAGCTCGCCATCAAGGAGCCGCTGGGCGACGGCCCGGCGGGGCAGCTGGTGACGTTTTCCGCCGTGACCACCGCCCTGCTCATGCTGCGGTTTGTCCATCTCTTGGCGGCCGAGGCGCGCCGCGACGACGAGGTGGCGCCGCGCCAACTGGTCGTTCCTTGGGCGGCCACGGTGCTGGCCGCCCTCGCGGTTCCATGGCTCCTGTTCCCGGCCCTGGCCGGTCAGCCGCTCAGCCATGCCGTCACCGCGGCCCATCTCTGGAGCGGTCTGTGGCCGATCCTCATGGCGCTTGGGGCGGCGGCGCTGGCCTTCAGCCTGTGGCGCCGTCCGGCCATCACGGTGCCGGAAGGCGACATCGTGGTGATCGCGGAAGCCGCGGCGCGTCACCTCCACTCGGGGCAACGGGCGTTGGCCGGCGCGGTGGAGACCGTGCGCCTGCCGCGTGTCTCAGCCACCATTCCGAGCTATGTCGTCAAATTCGTGGAGCACCGCTCGGAGCAATGGTCGGTGGTCGGCCCGGTGCTGCTCATGCTTGCCGCCCTGATCGGCGCCACCTTGCTGTGAGCCGGTCGGGCACACGGTGCTAAAACAAGCCGACGATCTCGCCATCCTTGTTGAGCCCGATGGCTTCCGCCGACGGCACCCGCGGCAGGCCGGGCATGGTCATGATGTCGCCGCAGATGGCGATGATGAACTCCGCCCCCGCCGACAGCCTCACCTCGCGGATCGGCACCACGTGGTTGGACGGCGCGCCCTTGCGGTTGGGGTCGGTGGTGAAGGAGTACTGCGTCTTGGCCATGCAGATCGGAAAGTGGCCATAGCCTTGCGCCTCGAAGCCTTTGAGCTGATCACGCACCGACTGATCGGCGACGATGTCATCGGCGCCGTAGATCTCGGTCGCCACCTCCTTGATCTTGTCCCACAGCGGCAGGTCGTCGTCATAGAGGGGCGAGAACTGGCTCTTGCCTGACTGGGCGAGCTTGGCCACCGCGGCCGCCAGCCCTTCGGTGCCCTTGCCGCCCTCGGCCCAATGCAGGCACTTGAAAGCCTCCGCGCCGTGCTCCTTGCAGTACTCCTGGATGGCGGCGACCTCGGCATCGGTGTCGGATACGAAGTGGTTGACGGCGACGGCCACCGGCACGCCGAACTTCTTGACGTTTTGGATATGGCGGCCGAGATTGGCGAGCCCCTTCTTCAGCGCCGCGACGTTTTCGTCCTTGAGTGCGTCCTTGGCCACTCCGCCATGCATCTTGAGCGCCCGGACCGTGGCCACGATCACCGCCGCATCGGGTTTGAGCCCCGCCTTGCGGCACTTGATGTCGAAGAACTTTTCCGCCCCCAGATCGGCGCCGAAGCCGGCTTCGGTGACCACGAAATCGGCAAGCTTCAGCGCCGCTTTCGTTGCCATCACCGAATTGCAGCCATGGGCGATGTTGGCGAACGGCCCGCCATGCACGAAGGCCGGGTTGTTCTCCAGCGTCTGCACCAGGTTGGGCATCAGCGCGTCCTTGAGCAGCACCGTCATGGCGCCGGGAGCTTTCAGCGCCGCGGCGAGAACCGGCGTGCGGTCGCGTGTCTGGCCGATGACGATCTGGCCGAGACGGCGCTCGAGATCGGCCATCGAGGTGGCCAGGCACAGGATCGCCATGATCTCGGAGGCCACGGTGATATCGTAGCCGGTCTGGCGCGGAAAGCCGTTGCCCACGCCGCCGAGCGAGCACACGATGTCGCGCAGCGCCCGGTCGTTCATGTCGACCACCCGGCGCCAGGCGATGCGGCGCGCATCGAGGCCGAGCGCGTTGCCCCAATAGATATGATTGTCGATCATTGCCGACAGCAGATTGTGGGCGGACGTGATGGCATGGAAGTCGCCGGTGAAGTGGAGATTGATGTCCTCCATCGGCACCACCTGGGCATAGCCGCCACCGGCCGCCCCGCCCTTCATGCCGAAGCACGGGCCCAGCGACGGCTCGCGCAGGCACATGACCGCCTTATGGCCGAGGCGGTTCAGCCCGTCCCCCAGCCCCACCGTCGTCGTCGTCTTGCCCTCCCCGGCCGGCGTCGGCGTGATGGCGGTGACCAGGATCAGCTTGCCGTCGGGCCGGTCCGACAAGGCGTCGATGGTGGCCAGGTTGACCTTCGCCTTGGTATGACCAAAAGGAATGAGGTCGGACGGCTTGAGCCCCAGCTTTTCGCCGATCTCCCCGATCGGCTTCATGTGCGCCGCGCGGGCAATCTCGATGTCGCTCTTCACCTCCGCCATGACGGCTCCTCCCGTTGTCTATCGCTGTCCGCGCTGATGGCGACCGTGTAGGCCATCTGCCCATTATTTGCCAGGGGGCTTTCGCCAGCCGGGCCGGGCTACCCGGCAAGCCTCCGCGGCCATGACACGTGAACAGGCATGATGAGAAATGTGCATCGTCCGGGCCTCGACCGGCGATGCGATGAAGGCCTGGCGCTCGGCTAGGGGAAGGCCTCCTGCGGTCCCTCGCCGCCGAACCGCGCCAAAAGATCGATCACCTCCTGGTCGGAGAGCTGGCGAAAGTCGGAATAGAACTCGCCGATGGCGCTGAACCATTCATGGTCTTCCAGACACACAAGCGCATCGGCCTCGTCGCGCAAAGCCGCCAAGGACGAGGTCGGGGCCACCGGCACCGCCAGCACGACTGAGCCCGGGCGGCGCTTGCGAACCGCCCTCAGCGCCGCCCGGGTCGTTGCCCCGGTGGCAACGCCGTCATCGACGACGATCGCCGTGCGACCGGAGATCTCCAGCGGTGGCCGGCCGCCGAGGAAGTGCTTCCGGCGGCGCTCGATCTCGGCGAGCTCGCGCTGGCAGGCGGCGGCGAACTCAGCCTCTCCGACGCCGGCGCTTGCGATCACATCGTCGTTGCGCACCACCAGCGGTTCGGACCCGTCGACCACCGCACCCATGGCCAGTTCCGGCTGCATCGGCACGCCGATCTTGCGCACCATAACGAGGTCGAGCGGACAGCTAAGGGCGGCCGCCACTTCGGCAGCCACCGGCACGCCGCCGCGCGGCAGCGCCAGGACCACGGGAGCCTGATCGCGGTAGCCGGCCAGGGCCGCGGCAAGCTGACGGCCCGCCTCGGTGCGATCGGTAAACATTCTTGCAGACCTAAACCAAACGATCGCCCAGGAACAGTCGATGATGGCCCATCAGGGGGTACGCGCCACCTCAATCCTCGAACGGGTCCTTCATGAGGATGGTATCGTCGCGCTCCGGGCTGGTGGACAAAAGCGCCACCGGGCACTCGATAAGTTCCTCGATCTGGCGCACGTATTTGACCGCCTGGGCCGGCAGGTCGGCCCACGAGCGCGCCCCGGCCGTCGATCCCTGCCAGCCTTCGAACGACTGGTAGACCGGCTCGACGCGCATCTGGCCCCCCTGCCCGGCCGGCAGCCGGTCGGTGGACTCACCGTCGAGCCGGTAGCCGACGCACGCCTTGATCTCCTCGAAGCCGTCGAGGACATCGAGCTTGGTGAGCGCGATGCCGTTGACGCCCGAGGTCTTGATGGCCTGACGGACCAGCACCGCGTCGAACCAGCCGCAGCGGCGCTTACGCCCGGTCACGGTGCCGAACTCGCGGCCGCGCTCGCCGATCCGCTCGCCGATGTCGTTGGCCTGCTCGGTCGGGAACGGCCCCGACCCGACCCTGGTGGCATAGGCCTTGGCGATGCCCAGCACATAGGAGATGGCGCCGGGGCCGAGGCCTGAGCCGGTGGCCGCCTGGGCGGCAACGGTGTTGGACGAGGTGACGAAGGGATAGGTGCCGTGATCGATGTCGAGCATGGCCCCTTGGGCGCCTTCGAACAGGATGCGCCGGCCGGCCCGGCGCTCGTGGTCGAGCAGTTCCCACACCGAATCCATGTAGGGCAGAAGGCGCGGCGCGATCTCGGCAAGGGCGCGTTTGAGCGCCAGACCGTCGACCTCTGCCACCCCGAGCCCGCGCCTGAGCGCGTTGTGGTGGGCAAGCAGGCGCTCGATCTTGGGCCCAAGGGTATCGAGGTTCTTTAGATCGAACACCCGGATCGCCCGCCGCCCCGCCTTGTCCTCGTAGGCCGGGCCGATGCCGCGCCCGGTGGTGCCGATGCGCCTCGCCCCGGCGGCATCCTCGCGCAGCTTGTCGAGATCGCGATGCAGCGGCAGGATGAGCGGGGCGTTCTCGGCAATCCGCAGATTGTCGCGGGAAATAGTGATCCCTTGGGCGCTCAAGGCATCGATCTCGGCGGCAAGCGCCCACGGGTCGATGACCACGCCATTGCCGATCAGCGACAGTTTTCCGGGGCGCACGATGCCCGACGGCAGCAGCGACAGCTTGTACACCGCGCCATTGATGACCAGCGTGTGCCCGGCATTGTGGCCGCCCTGGAAGCGCACCACGACATCGGCGCGCTCCGACAGCCAGTCGACGATCTTGCCCTTGCCCTCGTCGCCCCACTGGGCACCGACGACCACCACGTTGGCCATGTCCTGCCTCCCGAACGAACGGCCCCACGGACGCTTGCCCGCGGGGCCGTCGCCCGCGTCAATACATGATGGCCGCCGGCATTGGCAAACTGGCGAGGATTGGCACGGTCATTCGCGCCTGGTGGGCGCGAATCTGAATCACTACTGTTGGATTCTCGCGTGCCTGGACCCGTTTCGATGCAGACATGCAAGTTCATCCAATACATTACCGCAGCGATTTCACGAAGAACCCAATCCTTGTCCATCCCGATCACACTCGTCGAGCAACGCCTTGGCGTTCTTCAGGTCCGGCGTGTCGAAGCCTTCCACGAAGCAATCATGGATCGGTGCAAGCAGGTCGCGGGCTTCTTTATGCTTGCCTTGATAGCACCAAAGCCGACTGAAGCTGATGGCGGCGCGAAGCTCCCAGGATTTCGCCTGCTGATGGCGGGCGATATCCAGGGATTGGGAAAAACAGCTCTCCGCTTCCGCGTGATTGTCCGATGACAAGGCTAGGAGCAGTTCCCCCTTGATCCGGTTCAGCTCCGCATGCCAACAGCGTTCCTCCGTTTTTTCGGCTAACGCTAGTGCCTCAGCGACCAAGGCGAATCCGGCATCCGGCCGTCTTGCTCGAAGATAGGTCTCAGCCTGCAAGCATAGAAAGTAGGGGAGCCAGGCCTGCGAACCGGTGGCGCGATAGGCCTCTATTCCCTGATCAATCTGGGCAGTGCCCTCTTCAGGTTGATCCTGAGCGGCCCGCGCCCAGCCATGCACGACG
>CAYWVA010000072.1:0-9908 GCA_964461545.1 uncultured Rhizobiaceae bacterium
CTCGCGCTGGCGCATGATATGCTGGCGCAGCGGCCGGTCGCTCACCCGGCCGGCGTGCCGGTCATAGGCCTGCCGGTGGGCGCGGTTGTTGGCAAGCAGCGCTCTGGTGAGGCGGCCGGCAGCGGTATCGAGGCGCTGCCGGGCCAGCCCCAGCACCTCTTCCGGCCGAGGCAGGCCGCGCGCTGCGGCCTTGAGGCGGCCCCGGCGCTCCTCCAGGCAGCGCGATTGCGCCTGGACCTGGCGAAATCCCAACTCGGCAAGCTTCCGCAGCAGTTGCGAACGCAACGGGACGGCGCGTTCGGCAGCCGCCGTGGGTGTCGGGGCGCGCTCATCGGCGGCGAAATCGATCAGCGTCCAGTCGGTCTCATGGCCGACCGCCGAGATCAGCGGTATGGCACTGGCAGCGGCAGCCCGCACCACGGCCTCGTCATTGAACCCCCACAGATCCTCCAGGCTGCCGCCGCCGCGGGCCACGATCAACAGGTCGGGCCGCGGGATCGGACCGACGGGCGCAAGGGCATTGAAGCCGGCAATGGCGCGGGCGACCTCCGCCCCGCAGGTGTCACCCTGCACCCTGACCGGCCACACCAGCACGTGGCGCGGAAAGCGGTCGGCCAGCCGATGCAGGATGTCGCGGATCACCGCCCCGGTGGGCGAGGTGACGACCCCGATGACGCCCGGCAGAAAGGGGATGGGAGTCTTGCGAGCGGCATCGAACAGGCCTTCGGCGGCGAGCCGGCGCTTGCGCTCCTCCACCAGCGCCATCAGCGCGCCGATGCCGGCCGGCTCGACGGTCTCGATGATCAACTGATACTTGGAGGAGCCCGGAAAGGCGCTGAGCTTGCCTGTGGCGACAACCTCGAGTCCGTCCTGCAGCACCGCCTTGATGCGCTGGAACTGGCCGCGCCACACCACCGCCTCGAGCCGGGCGGAGTCGTCCTTGAGCGCAAAATAGCAGTGCCCCGAGCCGTGGGCGCCGCGAAACCCGGTGATCTCGCCGCGCACCCGCACATGGCCGAACGTCTCCTCGAGCGTGCGCTTCAGCGCCAGCGAGATCTCCGAGACGGTATACTCGGCGATGTTGGGTATCAGCGGATCGGCGGGATCGGCACCGCTGATCGCTCGCACGGGCCTCTTTGCGGTCATCGTGCCATGAATGACCCTACGGCCGCTTCAATGCAAGGGGACGAGGGTTGTGTGAGCTTCAAGATCGCCCGGGGCTGGCCAGGTAACGGCTGATTTCGGCACCCGAAATGGCGTCGGCCGAATAGGTGAACGTGCCCTTCTCCTTCACTTCGCGGGCAGCCCTCACCAGCGCACCGAGGGCGACTCTGGCGAACGACCCGCCGACGCTGATCCTCTTGACACCAGCGGCCTGCAGTTCGTCCACCGAAAACACCGGCGGCCTCAGGCCCATAACCACGTTCACGGGCTTGTTGACCGACCCGCACACCGCTCGGATCGCATCGAGGCTTGGCAATCCGGGGGCATAGACGACATCGGCTCCCGCCTTCTCGAAGGCCTGCAACCGCCTGATCGTGTCATCGAGATCGGGGCGGCCATGGAGGAAGTTCTCGGCCCGCGCGGTCAGCACGAATGGCAGCGCGCGGGCCGCTTCGCAGGCAGCGACAACGCGTTCGACGGCATGGCTGAACTCATAGATCGGGCTCTCGGACTCGCCGGTTGCGTCTTCTATCGATCCCCCCACCAGACCGGCAGCTGCGGCCAGTCGGATCGTCTCCGCGCAAGTCCCGGGCGCGCTGCCATAGCCGTTCTCGAGGTCAGCCGACACGGGCAAGTGGGTCGCCTCCACAATTTCCCTGGCATTGGCCAGGGCATCGCCGCGCGTCATATCGCCGGAGGCATCGCTAAAGCCTGCGGAAAACGCCAACCCCGCGCTCGTCGTGGCCAGCGCTTCGAACCCGAGCGCAGCCAGTATTTTTGCCGTGCCGGCGTTCCACGGGTTCGGAATGACGAAGGCCCCGGGTCGCTCATGCAGGGCCTTGAATGTTGCGTGCTTCTCGATCTGAGTCCTGTTCATCCTGATCGTCCGTTATGCGCATCTGCCCTGTCCATACTAGGCGGCCTCGCGGCTTTGAGGAACCCGCCAAGAGGCTTGCAGGCGCAATGCGCGGCGGCTAGCAAACCTGGATGAACGTCCTTGTCCTCGGTTCTGGCGGGCGCGAGCACGCGCTGGCCTGGGCGATTGCTGCGAGCCCAGTGCTCGACACGCTCTTTTGCGCACCCGGCAATGCCGGGATCGCCGAGGCGGCCGAGTGCGTGGCGCTCGATCTTGCCGACCATGGCGCCATCGTGGCGTTCTGCAAGGCCCATGACATCGGGCTGGTGGTGGTCGGCCCCGAGACGCCGCTGGTGGCCGGAGTCGTCGACGACCTGACGCAGGCCGGGCTCAAGGTTTTCGGACCCACGCGGGCCGCCGCCAGGCTTGAAGGCTCGAAGGGTTTCACCAAGGATCTGTGCGCCCGCTACGCCATCCCGACGGCGCCGTTCCGCCGCTTTGGCGACGTCGAGGCCGCACTCGCCCATGTGAGAGCCCACGGCGCGCCCGTCGTGGTCAAGGCCGACGGGTTGGCTGCCGGCAAGGGCGTGACGGTCGCCACCACGCTTGCCGAAGCTGAAGCTGCGGTGCGCGACATCTTCTCCGGGCGCTTCGGTGCGGCTGGCGCCGAGATCATCATCGAGGACTGTCTGGAGGGCGAGGAGGTCTCGTTTTTCGCCTTGTGCGACGGCAAGACGGCCGTGCCGCTGGCCACCGCCCAGGACCACAAGCGCGCTTTTGACGGCGATACCGGCCCCAACACCGGCGGCATGGGCGCGTACTCGCCGGCCCTGGCCATGTCGGAAGAGACGAGCGCCCGCATCACGCGCGACATCGTCAACCCGACACTTGCCGCCATGGCCGAGCTCGGGTCACCGTTCAAGGGCGTGTTGTTTGCCGGGCTCATGCTCACCGAAGCCGGGCCGCAGCTGATCGAGTACAATGTCCGCTTCGGCGATCCCGAATGCCAGGTGCTCATGGTGCGGCTCAAGGACGACCTCCTGACGCTGCTTCTGGCTGCTGTCGACGGCGCCCTTGACCGGGTGTCGGTGCGCTGGTGGCCGGAGGCGGCGCTGACCGTGGTGCTTGCCGCCAAGGGCTATCCGGGCTCCTATGAATCGGGCAGCGTCATCGAGGGCCTGGTGAGGGCCAGCGCGGTGCCGGGGGTCGAGATTTTCCATGCCGGCACCAGGCGCGACGGCGACCGCCTGCTCAGCGCCGGCGGCCGGGTGCTCAATGTGACGGCCCGGGGCGCAACCATCGCCGAGGCCCAGGCGCGCGCCTATCAGGCCGTCCGGCTCATCGACTGGCCGCAAGGGTTCTATCGCAGCGACATCGGCTGGCGTGCCCTCGAGCGGGAAAGGGCTTGATCGCCGGGCGTTGGGTTCGCATGCTGGTCGGATCCTCGCATCAAGTCCCAAGACGGCAATGACGCCAGATGGGTTATCATGAGTGGAGCGTGGTGAATATGACCGACCTCTTTCGAGGATTCGAGCAAAGGCACCTGGCGGGCGACGGCGCCGACATTTTCCTGCGCCTCGGTGGCTCGGGTCCGCCGCTTCTGCTGGTGCACGGCTATCCCCAGACCCACGCCATGTGGCACCGGCTGGCAGCGCCGCTGGCTGAGCATTTTTCGGTGGTGATCCCCGATCTCCGGGGTTACGGCCTGTCCACCGGGCCTGAGGGCGATCCCGACGGCTACGCCTACTCCAAGCGGGCCATGGGACGCGACTTCTTCGCCGTCATGGCGGAACTCGGGCATCAGCGCTTTGCGGTCGTTGGACATGACCGCGGCGGCCGGGTCGGCTACCGCATGGCGCTCGACCGGCCGGACACCATCACGAGGCTGGCGCTGCTCGACATCGTGCCGACCTATGCCATGTGGCACCGCATGGACCACAAGCTCGCCCGGGCCGTGTACCACTGGTCCTTCCTCGCCCAGCCCTATCCGCTGCCGGAGACGCTGATCGGCACCAACCCGGTGTACTTTCTCGACTGGACCCTGGCGAGCTGGACCGGGACGCGCGACCTTTCGGCCTTCGACAGCGATGCCCTGGCCGCATACCGGCTGCACTTTGCCGCGCCCGAGACCATCCGGGCCACCTGCAACGACTACCGCTCCGGCGCGACCTACGATCTCGCCGCCGACGAAGCCGACCGCGCCGCCGGCCGGCGCATCGGCTGCCCGACGCTGGCGCTTTGGGGCAAGGCGGGGATTCCAGGCGACATCGAGGGGCCGCTCGCCATCTGGCGCGAGTGGTGCGACGACGTGAGAGGAACGGCCATCGAGTCGGGCCACTTTCTCGCTGAGGAAAACCCCGACGAGACGCTGGCCCACCTGGTGCAATTCCTGCCCAAGTCGTGACATGGCCTTTGACCGGCAAAGCGAGTTTTCGGGGCTGAGGCCGATCGGCGAGGCGACCCCTATCGATCTTGGCGCTCTCGAAGCCTACATGGCCGCGCACGTGGCAGGCTTCACCGGCCCGCTGGAGGCCGCCCAGTTCAAGGGTGGCCAGTCCAACCCGACCTACCGGCTCGCCTCGCCCTCAGGGCGCTACGTGCTCAGGCGCAAGCCCCCCGGCAAGTTGCTGCCTTCGGCCCACGCCGTCGACCGCGAGTTCCGTGTCATCTCAGCACTCCATCCCCTGGGCTTTCCGGTGGCCCGGCCGCATGTCCTGTGCGAGGACGAAAGCGTCATCGGCACCGCCTTCTACATCATGGATTTCGTGCCCGGCCGGGTGATCTGGGAGCCGCATGTGCCCGGCGTCGCCGGCGCCGAACGGGCGGCGATCTTCGATTCTCTGAACGCCACCATCGCGGCCCTGCACCAGGTCGACTATGCCGCGGCCGGGCTCGGCGATTTCGGCCGTCCCCAAGGCTATGTCCAGCGCCAGGTGCGCCGCTGGTCCGAGCAGTACCGGGCCTCGGAAACTGCGAAGATCCCCGAGATGGACCGGCTGATGGCGTGGCTGCCCGATGCTGCGCCCGATTCCGGACAGCACAGCATTGTTCATGGCGATTTTCGGCTCGACAACTGCATTGTCGATGACACCGAACCGCGTATTGTGGCGGTGCTCGACTGGGAGCTTGCCACGCTGGGCGATCCCATCGCCGACTTCACCTATCATTTGATGCAGTGGCGCATGCCGCGGTCCGAGAGCAAGGGCGGCGTCGGCAGCCTGGAGGGCCATGAATGCGAGCCCGGGCTGCCGCGCCTCGAAGATTATGTGGCGCGCTACTGCGAGCGCCGCGGCCTGGCGCACATCTCCGATCTCGACATCTATCTCGCCTACAATTTTTTCCGCCTGGCGGCGATCTTCCAGGGCATCGCTGGCCGGGTGCGCGACGGCACCGCCACCAATCCCAACGCCGTCTACATGGCCGACCAGGTGCGGCCGATGGCCGAGATCGCCTGGGGCTATGCCCACAAGGCCGGGGCATGACCAGACCGCGCATCGGCCTGGCTCTGGGCGGCGGCGGGGCGCGCGGGCTTGCCCACATCGCCATGATCGAGGTGTTCGACGAGCTGGGCTTGAGGCCGGCCGTCATCGCCGGCACCAGCATGGGGGCGCTCATCGGCGCGGCCTACGCCTCGGGGCTGGACGCCCGCCTTATCCGCGACCATGCCGAGCGCGTCCTCGGCAACCGGGTCCAGCTCGCCCGCCTGTTGTTTCACCCAAGTAACGGCCACCGCTTCTTCGATCTTCTCGATTTCAAGCTGTTCGGCCCCATGCTGGTCAACGGCGAGACCCTTGCCCGGATCGTGTTCCCGCCCGGCGTGGCGGACTTTGTCGAGGCGACCGCCATCCCGCTCAAGATCATCGCCACCGATTTCTACAGCCGCTGCGAAATGGTCATCGAGGCCGGCCCGATGCAGGCTGCGGTCGCCGCCTCGATCGCCATCCCCGGGGTGATCTCGGGGCCGCAGATCGGCGGACGGGTGATGATCGACGGCGGCATCACCAACCCGGTGCCGTTCGACCATGTCGAGGACTGCGACATTACCGTCGCCGTCGACGTGATCGCCGGGCCGGTACCGCGCAGCGCCAGGGGCCCGTCCAATCTCGACCTGGCGCTAGGCGCATCTCAAATCCTGATGCGCCAGATCGCCACACTCAAGCGCGACAGGCGCCCGCCCGACATCTATATCGAGCCACGTCTCGATCGTTTCAGGGTGCTCGAGTTCTTTCGCGTCGGGGAGATCCTGGCCGCCGCCTCGCCGGCCAAGGACGAACTCAAGCGCCAGCTGGAGACCCATCTGGCGAAGGCGACCTAAGCTTCTTCGAAACGGCCGCCACTGATGGCGTGAGCGCGCCATGGGGGAGCATTCATCCCGGGTTCAGGTAGCAAGCGGCCTACTGGTCAAACGATGACAGGAGACAGCAATGACCCGCACGATCCTATTGTCTTGCGCCATCGCCGCGATGCTATCGGCGACAGCAGGCCTGCCCGCCTATGGTGGATCGCCGCACGCCCAATATGACATGAATACGACCGTCGAGCACGACCAGGCCGGTGCTGCGAGCAAGCAACGGGCGCAGAAAAGCCAATCGAAGACCACTGCAAGTCAAATGGCAGCGCCAAGCGGAGTATCGACGACGAACAGCCCGACGCAGCAGGCCCCTCAGACGTCAAACACACCAAACTGGGCCGGCAAGAACGAGAAATGGCTCCGCGACCGTTACTAAGCTGCCAGCGCACGGGCGGTGCTCCGGCGTAACTGTGCCCGACCGAATGCCCCGCGGGCGCCGGATGTTCCTTGCGCGTCGCCGTTTGGCCTAGGCCGTGAGGGCGAATAGGACCCGCGCCCGCTTGAGAGTAGACATAACCAGCCAAGACGGGTTTCCTCCTTGTCCCGTCGTGCCCTGCACACCGGTATGCGTTCGCAGGGCACCTCAGCCCCGGTCGGTTCGCTGGCCGGGGCTTTTTTTGTGCCGGCTGCCCAAGCTACAGGTCGGCCTGGAGGGTGGTTATCACCTCCTCATTCCACTCCACGCCAGCGCCCGGCACGTCGGGGATGTGAAGCAACCCGTCCTTGATGTCGTAGGGCTTTTGCAGGATGGGGTCGGCCCAATTCTGCCACTCAAGCCAGTGCGCCGTTTCGGTGACCCGCATGACGTGAGCAGCGACCTCGGGGTAAAGGTGGGTCGACATTGGGAGGCCCGCAGCTCCCGCAATGGCCGCCGCTCTCAGCCAGCCGGTGACTCCGCCGATGCGCATGAAATCCGGCATCACATAGTCGCAGGCCTTCTTGTGCACCGCCGTGTGCATGTCGCGCGGCCCATAGAAGTTTTCGCCGATCTGGATGGCCGTCTTCAGTTCCGCGGCAAGCTGGGCGAAGCCGTCAAAGTTATCGTAGACGATCGGCTCCTCGATCCACGCGAGGCGGAGTCCGTCAATGGCGTGGCAGCGCTCCAAGGCGTCGCCAAGGCTCAGCCCCTGATTGAAGTCGACCATCAGCTCGATGTCCTCACCGATGGCATCGCGCACCGCCTCGATCGTTGCCAGGTCGTCACGCAGCCGGTCGCGGCCAAGCCGCAGCTTCAGTCCCGCAAAGCCGCCTTCGTCGCGCAACTCGACCGCTTCGGCCGCCACAACCTGCGGCTCCTTCAGCCACAGCCCATTGCTGTTGTAGGCCTTTACCGGACCTACGGATCCGCCGAGAAGAACGCACAGGGGCACTCCGGCCGCCTTGGCGCGGGCATCCCAGGCCGCCATATCCAGCCCCGACACGGCGATCATGGACACGCCCTGATAGCCGACGAAATGCAGAGACTTTCGTGCCAGTTCGTAGATTTCGACAGGCGCCACCGCACGGCCCTTGAGGAGGTCGCCAAGATCGTGGAGCGCCGGAATGAGGTACTTCATCGCCTTTACGGTGTAGGGCTCGAGATAGCTCCGGCCGACGACACCCTCATTGGTGTAGAGGTCGATCAGGATGAGGGGCCAGTCGGTGATCGTGGCGATGCGCGCAATGATAGGCCTCTCCAGCTTGAGCACGACGGGCCTGGCAGTGATGCTTTTGAAAGTAAGTGCCGTGGATCGCATGGTTGCTCTTGCTGGTTCGCTGACCCAGCCTATATGTCAAAGGCATGACTGCCGGCGTGCTTGTCCCTCTCCGCTGCGCCAGCTGTCAAGCGCTTGATTCTCCAAAAAACACTGTATCCGACAGCTTTTCGCCCGATTCGAATTGATCCTGACGGCAGGAGTCCGCAGAATTGGCGGCCGGTGTATTCGGCCCCGAACGGCCCGGCTTGGGCACTCGGCAAGGAAAGGGAGTAAGATGCACAGACTGACGGCTCGATGCGCAGCGTTATTTCTTGCCTCGTCGCTGGCGTTGTTTGCAGGGGCGGCGCAAGCCCAGGTGCAGTGCCAGCCGCCGGGCGGGTTCCCGGCCTGGCTCGACAACTTCAAGCGCCACGCGGTGACCAGCGGCGTGTCCCAGCGCACCGTCTCGGCAGCCCTCGACGGCGTGACGCTGAACCGCCAGGTGATCTCGCTCGACCGCGACCAGCGTGCCTTCCGCCTGAGCTTCGAGGAATGGGTGCGCCAGCGCGTGACCCCACGGATCAATCCGGGGGCCCAGAGGCTGCGGCGCCACGCCGACCTGCTGGCCCGCATCGAGCAGCGATACGGCGTGCCGGGGCCAGTCCTGGTGGCGATTTGGGGCCTTGAAAGTGACTTTGGCGCCAATACCGGCAGACTGTCGATCATCCGCTCGCTGGCGACGCTCGCCTATGACTGTCGGCGCACCGAGATGTTCCAGAACGAGCTCATGGCGGCGCTGAGGATCATTGACCGCGGCGATCTGCGCCCCTCGGAGATGCGCGGCGCCTGGGCCGGCGAGATCGGCCAGACGCAGTTCCTCGCTACCAATTACGAGCGCTTCGCCGTAGACTTCGATGGCAACGGCCGGCGCGACCTGATCGGCAGTGTCCCCGACGTGCTCGCGTCTACCGCCAACTACCTGCGCTCCTACGGCTGGCGGGCGGGCGAGCCGTGGGACGAGGGCACCCATAACTTCCAGGTTTTGCACCAATGGAACAAGTCTTCGGTCTATCAGCGGGCGATCGCTCTGTTCGCCAACCGGCTGGCCGGGACGGGCGGGCAAGGCAGCCAGTCGGCGGCCAGGGTGGCCGCCGGAGGTCTCTCTTCGGGGCAAGTGCGCGACCTGCAGCGGCTGCTCACACAGCGCGGCCACGATGTCGGGCCAATCGATGGGGTCATCGGGCCGCGCACCCGCGCCGCGGCCGCGGCCGAGCGCCGGCGATTGGGCCTGCCGGTTGATGCCGCACTCAACGAGGAGTTTCTCATCAGGCTGCAGCAGTAGCGCGCTCCAAAACGGACTCTCCTCACACCCTCAACCAGCCGGGGCTTGGAGCAAAGCGGGGCCCGTGGCGCGCTTCGAGCTGACGCAAGGCGTCGGACACTTCGGTGAGGCCGCGAGCCTTGGCATAGTTGAGCGGGCCGCCCCGGAACGGCGCAAAGCCGGTGCCGAACACCATGCCGGCATCGGCCGCATCGGCGTCTGCAACGATGCCATCGCCGAGACAATCGGCGACCGCATTGAGCAGCGGCAGGATGAGCCGGTCCTGCAGCTCGGGATCTGGCGGCTCGCTGACCTTTGCCTTGTGCGGCTTGCCGTCTTTCCACCGGTAAATGCCCTGGCCGGTCTTCTTGCCGAACTTGCCCTGCGCGACCAGCCTCTCAAGCCAGCCGGGCACGTCGGGCAATGGCCGCTGCGGGAGATCGCGCCTGAGCACGTCGGCCACATGGAGCCCGACATCGAGACCGACGGTATCGGCAAGCTCGATCGGCCCCATGGGCATGCCGAAGGCTTCGGCCGCAG
>CAYWVA010000073.1:0-9704 GCA_964461545.1 uncultured Rhizobiaceae bacterium
ACAACGGAATATTGTCGTGCTTCTTCCACGGGTTGTCCTGCTGCTTGTGGCGCAGCATGGCAAGCGCCCGGGAAATGCGCTTGCGGGTGGAATGCGGCATGATCACTTCATCGAGATAGCCGCGCTCCGCCGCAACGAACGGGTTGGCAAAGCGCACCTGGTAGTCCCTGATGCGCCCGGCGATCTTTTCCGGATCGGCGAGCTCGGAGCGATAGAGGATTTCGACCGCCCCCTTCGGTCCCATGACGGCGATTTCCGCCGTCGGCCAGGCATAGTTGACGTCGCCGCGAATGTGCTTCGACGACATCACGTCGTAGGCTCCGCCATAGGCCTTTCGGGTGATCACCGTCACCTTGGGGACGGTGGCTTCCGAATAGGCAAACAGCAGCTTGGCGCCGTGCTTGATGAGACCGCCATATTCCTGCGCCGTCCCCGGCAGGAAGCCCGGCACGTCAACGAAAGTGACAAGCGGGATGCCGAAGCAGTCGCAAAAGCGGACGAAACGAGCTGCCTTGCGGCTGGCGTCGGAATCGAGCACGCCTGCCAGCACCATCGGCTGGTTGGCGACAACCCCGACGGTGCGGCCGTCGATGCGCCCGAAGCCGGTGACGATGTTCTTGGCAAAGGCCTCCTGGATCTCGAAAAAATCGCCCTCATCGAGGACCTTGAAGATCAGTTCCTTCATGTCGTAGGGCTGATTGGGGCTGGCGGGGATGAGCGTGTCGAGCGACGGCTCGAGGCGCTCAGGCTCATCGGTGGTGGCGATCTCTGGCAGCGCCGCGGTGTTGGACGAGGGCAGAAAATCGATCAGCCGGCGCATCTGCAACAGCGCCTCGACGTCGTTGTCATAGGCCTTGTCGGCGATCGACGACCTGGTCGTATGCACGATTGCCCCGCCGAGCTGTTCAGCGGTCACCGTTTCATTGGTCACCGTGCGGACCACGTCGGGGCCGGTCACGAACATATAGCTTGTGCCCTTCACCATGAAGATGAAGTCGGTCATGGCCGGCGAATAGACGTCGCCGCCGGCGCATGGGCCCATGATCACCGAGATTTGTGGGATGACGCCGGAGGCCAGCACGTTGCGCAAGAACACCTCGCCATAGCCGCCAAGCGCCGCCACGCCTTCCTGGATGCGGGCACCGCCGGCATCGAACAGGCCGATGATCGGGGCCCGGTTGGTCAGCGCCATGTCCTGGACCTTGATGATCTTAGCCGCATGGGCCTCCGACAGCGAGCCGCCGAAAACGGTGAAGTCCTTGGCGAAGACATAGACGGTGCGGCCGTTAACGGTGCCCCAGCCGGTGACCACGCCGTCGCCGGGGATCTTCTGCTCCGCCATGCCGAAATCGCTGCAGCGGTGGTCGACGAACATGTCGAACTCCTCAAAAGAGCCTTCGTCGAGGAGAAGCTCAATACGCTCTCGCGCCGTGAGCTTGCCGCGGGCATGCTGCTGGGCGATGCGCTTCTCACCGCCGCCCAAAAGCGCTTCGGCCCGGCGCTCTTCCAGTTCGCGAAGGATGTCCTGCATCGCCTGCGTCCCTCTTGGTGGCACGATCTCGGCAGAAAGTCTTACCATTGCGCACGGCAAGGGCAAACGTCCTCGCGGCCACCTTCTGCCGGTCTGCTTATGAAACTGGAGTGCGGCTCATCCACCGACGCCAGGGCTGAAGTCTGCAGGTCGATGCTTGCGCGCCAGCGCATCGAGCACCCCGTTCACGACCCGTGGCTCATCGCCCTCGAAGAAGGCATGGGCGACATCGACATATTCGGTGATGGTGACGCGGGCCGGCACGTCGGGGCGGAACATAAGCTCGTAGGCGCCGGCCCGCAACACCGCCCGCAGCGTGGAGTCCAGCCGCGCCAGCCTCCAGCCGGCAGCGAGAAGATCATCCACCTGACGATCGACCTCGCCCTGCTCGCGCACCACGCCCTCGACGATGTCCTTGAGGAACCCGAAGTCCGCCTCGCCGCACTCGCCGTCCTCGAAGATCTCGCCAATGCGCCCGGCACCGAACTGCGACAGAACCTCAGAGAAATCGGTCCCGGCGATATCCATCTGATAAAGCGCCTGCACCGCGCCGAGCCGCGCCGAAGAGCGCGACACTTCCCGGTCAGACCTTGATCGCTTTGCACCAGCGGCCATGTGTCAGTTCACCTTCATGTGCTGCTTGAGGCGGATGAGCGAAAGTGCGGCCGTTGCTGCGCCGCCACCCTTGTTGTGCCCCTGGCGGCCAGCCCGGGCCTGCGCCTGGGCCTCGGTGTCGACGGTCACGATGCCATTGCCGATGGCCAGGCCGTCGAGGCTCAGCTCCATGAGTCCGCGCGCCGATTCGCCGGCGACGATGTCATAGTGGCTGGTCTCACCTCGGATGACGACGCCGAGCGCCACATAGCCGTCGAAGCGCCCGGTCTCTTCGGCGATGGCAATGGCGGCGGGAACCTCGAGCGACCCCGGGAGCGAGATCGTTTCATGGGTGGCCCCAGCCTCATCGAGCGCTTCCCGCGCCCCTGAGCAGAGTTCGTCGGTAAGCTCGTCATAGAAGCGCGCCGCGACGATCAGAACGTGCGCCTTGAGCGCCGGCACCGCCGTGTTGCGGCGTTTCGGTTTCATGTTGGACCAAACTCCCTCAGACGGGCGACATAGCGCGCCAGCATGTCCACTTCAACATTGACGACCTGGCCCGGTTCTGCCTCTTTCCAGGTGGTGACGGCGAGCGTGTGAGGGATGACGTTGACGCCGAACGCCAGGCCGTCGACCTCGTTGACGGTGAGCGAGATACCGTCGAGCGCCACGGAGCCCTTCGGCGCCATGAAGCGGGCGATCTCGGCCGGCACCCGGAAGCGGCAGCGCCGCGAATCGCCTTCGACCTCAATGGCGACGAGTTCTGCCAGCCCGTCCACATGGCCCGAAACGATGTGCCCGCCCAGTTCATCGCCCACCTTGAGCGGTCGTTCCAGGTTGACGCGGGTGCCGGGCCGCCAGGCCGCAAGCGTGGTGCGGCTGAGCGTCTCGGCGGAGGCCTCCACCACGAACAGCCCCTGCCCGTCGATATGGCGGCCGGCTTCTATGGCCGTCAGGCATACGCCCGAACAGGCGATCGAGGCGCCGACGGCAATGGTCTCAGGCGCATAGCCGCAGGCGATGGCGAAACGCGTGTCGCCGCGCCGCTCGATGGCAATCACTTCGCCGATGTCGCTGATGATGCCGGTGAACATGGGGAACTTACAGCCGTATCGTTGCACATAGTCAGCCGTCATGCCCCGCATTGAGTTACGATTACGGAATTGGTCGCCGGGTCAAGCGCGGCTATGACAGGCCAGTCAGCGTCGAGACTTGATGAATAGCTCTATCCCGCCCGTTCATAGACGCTCAGGCCATCTTCCCCAAGCCATTCCTTGCCTGCCGGGCGGAAGCGCGCTCCGTCGGTAATGGCGCTAAGCGGCAGGCCGGCCACGGCATCGAGCCCGTCCGGCCCCAGTTCCCTTGACGCGCTGAGGAGGTGGACTTCATCCACGAGGTCGGCGTCGATGAGCGCCCGCGCCATCCTGGCCCCGCCCTCGGCCAGCACCCGGTTGATGCCGCGCCCAGCCAGGCGCCGCAGCCCATCGCCCAGATCGACCTTGCCGTGATCGCTGGCGCCACAGCCGATCAGCGCAACACCGCGCTCGGCCAGCGAGCGCGACTGCGGCTCGTCTTCACCGGCAAGGGTCAGCAGCCACACCGGCACATCACCGGCGCTCAGGGCCAGCCGGCTGTCGAGCGGCAGCGATGCCCGGCTGTCGCTGATGACGCGGACCGGCGAACGGTCCTCGAGCCCCGGCAGGCGACAGGTGAGCAGCGGGTCGTCGGCGATGACCGTGCTGACCCCGACGAGCACGGCATCGGCCTCGGCGCGCGCCATATGCACCCAGTTGCGTGCCGCCTCGCCGGTGATGGCGGTTGGCACGCCGGGCCGTTCGGCAATCTTGCCGTCGGACGATACCGCAAGCTTCAAAACGACATGAGGACGCTTGTTGAGTATTCGCGACAGGTAGCCGGCGAGGTCTCTGCGGGTGCGTTCGGCCAGCACGCCGGTGTCAACAACGACTCCGGCGCTTCGCAGAGCGGCATGGCCCCGACCTGAGACCCTGGGGTCGGGATCCTCGATGCCTGTGACCACGCGCGCCACGCCCGCCGCAATGAGCGCCTCGGCACAAGGCGCAGTACGGCCATGATGGCTGCACGGTTCGAGCGTCACATAGGCCGTGGCGTCGCGGGCCGCATCGCCCGCCATGGCGAGCGCGGCCGTCTCGGCATGGGGCCTGCCGCCCACGGCCGTCCACCCTGCCCCGACGAGCCGCCCGCCGGAGCCCGCATCGGCGACGATGACGCAGCCGACCGCCGGGTTGGCCCCGGTGGCGCCCATAGAGCGCCGGCCGAGCCGCAAGGCGTGCTCCATCCATCGTGCGTCGGATCGGTCCATGGGCAATCGCGTTGGCCGCCCGATCACTTGGCGGCGTTTTCATCCTCAGCCGTGAGCTCGCCCAGAAGCTCCTCGAAATCCTTGGCCTCGCGGAAGTTCTTGTAGACGGACGCAAACCGCACATAGGCCACGTCGTCGAGACCGCGTAAGCCCTCCATCACCAGCTTGCCGACGAGTTCCGACTTGATCTCGCTCTCGCCCAGGCTTTCGAGGCGGCGCACCAGCCCGGATACCATGCGCTCGACGCGCTCCGGTTCGACGGGGCGCTTGCGCAGCGCAACCTGGATTGAGCGCATGAGCTTGTCGCGGTCGAACGGCACCCGGCGCCCCGAACGCTTGACGACCTGGAGCTCGCGCAGCTGGACGCGTTCAAACGTGGTGAAACGACCGCCGCAATCGGGGCAGTTGCGCCGCCGGCGAATGGCCGCGCCGTCCTCACTCGGACGGCTGTCCTTCACCTGCGTGTCGGCATTGCCGCAATAGGGGCAGCGCATACTGCCTTCCTCTCAGATGGGATCACGAATAGATCGGAAACCGGCCGGTCAGGGCAAGCACCTTGTCTCTGACGGCCCGTTCGGTCTCACCATTGCCCTCTTCGCCGTCGCGCGCAAGGCCGTCGAGCACCTCGATGATGAGCTGACCGACGTGGCGGAACTCGTCTTTCCCGAATCCGCGGGTGGTGCATGCCGGGGTGCCGAGGCGGATGCCTGAGGTCACCATCGGCTTTTCGGGGTCGAACGGAATGCCGTTCTTGTTGCAGGTGATGTTGGCCCGGCCAAGCGCGGTCTCGGCTGCCCGCCCGGTGAGCCGTTTGGGCCTCAGGTCGACCAGCATCAGATGGGTGTCGGTGCCGCCCGAAACCAAATCGAGCCCGCCCTTGGCCAACCCCTCGGCCAGCACCTGCGCGTTGTCCACCACCGCCTCGGTATAGGCCTTGAACTCAGGCCTGAGCGCCTCGCCGAGCGCCACCGCCTTGGCGGCGATGACGTGCATCAAGGGGCCGCCCTGCAGGCCGGGAAACACCGCCGAATTGACCTTCTTGGCAATCTCTTCAGCATTGCTGAGGATCATGCCGCCGCGCGGGCCTCTCAGGGTCTTGTGGGTGGTTGTCGTCACCACGTCGGCATGGTGCAGAGGGTTGGGATGGACACCGCCCGCCACCAGCCCGGCGAAATGGGCCATGTCGACCATGAACCAGGCGCCGACGCTGTTGGCGATGGCGCGGAAGCGGGCAAAATCGATCACCCGCGGGTAGCCCGAGCCGCCGGCCAGGATGAGCTTTGGCCGGTGCTCCCTGGCGAGCCGCTCGACCTCGTCGTAGTCGATGCGATGGTCGTCCCGACCGACGCCGTAGGGCACCACATTGAACCACCTGCCCGACTGGTTGACGGGCGAGCCATGGGTCAGGTGACCGCCCGCCGCCAGATTGAGGCCGAGAAACGTATCGCCTGGCTGCAGCAGGGCAAAGAACACCGCCTGATTGGCCTGGGCGCCGGAATGTGGCTGGACATTGGCATATTCGCACCCGAACAGCTGCTTGGCCCGTTCGATCGCCAGCGTCTCGGCAATATCGACGAACTGGCAGCCGCCGTAATAGCGCCGACCGGGATAGCCCTCGGCATATTTGTTGGTGAGCACCGAGCCCTGGGCATCGAGGACGGCGCGCGACACGATATTTTCCGACGCGATAAGCTCGACCTCGTGCTTCTGACGGCCGAGCTCCTGGGCGATCGCCGCCGCAAGCTCAGGGTCGGCCTGGTCCAAGGTATCGCTGAAAAAACGGTCTAGGCGCGTCGTTGAGCCTGCCTGATTGATCGCCGCCATTGCGCCACTCCGCCGTCTGGTCCTACCGCTTGCTGGCCTCTGTGATGCAGGATTTCTCGGCAGCGCACAACCCAAAGGCGGGCGGGTGCAGCAGCCTCAGGCGGCGCGCCGAAGGGCGAGATCGGACCACAGCCGGTCGATCGCCTCAGCCAGGCGAGCGATCTCCTCCGGCCCGTGGAGCGGCGTCGGCGTGAGCCGGATGCGCTCGGTGCCGCGGGCTACGGTTGGATAGTTGATCGGCTGCACGTAGATGTCGTAGTCGCCAAGAAGCGAGTCGGTCAGCGCCTTGCAGCGTCGCGCCTCGCCGACCAGCACCGGCACGATGTGGCTTTGCGACGCCATGACCGGCAGGTCCCGCTCGGCCAGGGCGCCTTTTAGAAGCTGCGCATGGTGCTGCTGCAACCGGCGCTCCTCGTTGCTTGCCTTGAGATGGCGCACGCTGGCAAGCGCACCCGCCGCCAGGACCGGTGCGAGCGAGGTGGTGAAGATGAAGCCCGGGGCATAGGAGCGCACCGCATCGACGATGGTGGCCGAAGCGGCGATATATCCGCCCATGACGCCATAGGCCTTGGCGAGCGTACCCTCGACAATGTCCACCTCTGGCGCCAACTCATCGCGCTCGGCAATACCGCCGCCATGAGCCCCGTACATGCCCACCGCATGCACCTCGTCGAGATAGGTGAGGGCATTGTAGTGCCGGGCCAGCCGGCAGATCTCCCCGATCGGCGCGATGTCGCCATCCATCGAGTAGACCGACTCAAAGGCGATGATCTTGGGCCGGGTGCGGTCGAGGCCCCCCAGCCGCGCTTCGAGATCGTCAAGATCGTTGTGCCGCCACACCTGCTTGTCACAGCGGCTGTGGCGAATGCCCTCAATCATCGAGGCGTGGTTCATCTCGTCCGACAGCACCACGCAGCCGGGCATCAGCCGGGCCAGCGTGGCCAGCGTGGCAGCATTGGCCATGTAGCCGGAATTGAACAGCAGCGCGGCATCCTTGCCATGCAGGCTCGCCAGTTCGGCCTCGAGCTCGACATGATACCGGGTGGTTCCGGAAATATTGCGGGTCCCGCCGGAACCGGACCCGGCCGTGTCAAGGGCCTCATGCATGGCGCCGAGCACAACAGGATGCTGACCCATGGCGAGATAGTCGTTGGAGCACCACACCGTAACCTCGCGCGCCCCCTGGGCGGAGAAATACATAGCCTTGGGAAAGCGACCGCAGATCCGCCGCAGATCGGCAAACTCACGATAGCGCCCCTCGCGCTTGAGCGCGGCAATGGCATCTGCAAACAGCGTGTCGTAGTTCATCTTTGCGCAACTTGCCGCGTCACGCCCTCCGTGACGGCGGCTGGCCCTCGTCGTAAATTCAAGCCGACAATGGACGCCCGTGACTGAGCGCGCAAGGTGCAATTGGCCGCTGCCGCCTCACACACTTTTTTAGGGCGGACCCGTTAGCGGAGCCTGCTCGACCGCCCGACTCATCCGGACGTGTCGTGCGAGGCAACGACCGGCTGACCACTCACAAAGCCGGTGCCGTCGAGGCTGTAAATGTCGTCACGGAAATTGGCGAAGCCGTCGCCTCCGACCCACGCCGTCAGATAGGACCAGCGCAGACCCGGTCCATTCGCAATCGGCACGTCGAGCCGCTCACCGCTCCTGACCACCGCCTCGATGCGGCTCGGGTTCCAGCCGTCCTGGCCGTTCAGGATCCAGTCGGTCAGCACATGGACCTGCTCGACCCGCACACAGCCCGAACTGAAGTAGCGGGAGGCTTCCGTGAATAGCTCCTTGGTCGGGGTATCGTGCATATAGACGGAATGCTTGTTCGGGAAGTTTATCTTCACCGAAGCCATGGCGTTGTCATTGCCCGGATCCTGGCGGAACTGGTAGCGGTCAGCGGCCACGGTGGTCCAGTCGACGGTGCGGGGATCGATTTCAGGGCCGTTCCAGCCGTCAAACACTCGGATGCCGAGCTTGTCGAGCAAGGTCCGATCCGCAAGATATTTCGGAATGATGTCCTTGCGAACGATGCTGACCGGCGCATGCCAGTAGGGATTGAAGTTGAGCTCCGAAATCCGGCTGCTGACCGCCGGTGAAGGCCTGTCGGGCATGCCGACCACCACGTTGTGCCGGGAGCGCACGCGGCCGAACTCGACGGCTTCAAGTTGGGCGGCAGGGATGTTCACCACGATATAGCGGTCGCCGAGGTCGCCGGCATGCTCCTGCACCCGCGGCAGGTTGGCGCGTAGCGTCTCAAGGCGTGCCGCCGGCGAGATGTTGAGCGCCTGAATCGTCTTACCATCGAGCTGACCGTGGGCGTGCAGCCCATGATTGCTCTGGAAGCGGCCCACGGCGGCCGCCACGACCTCGTCGTAATTGTCGTCGTTCTGCACCCGCTGGAAGGGTAGAAAGCCTTCCGCGGCGAGACGGATCCGCAGATAAGGCACCAGGGGATTCCTGACGCCGCGTCCCAAGGCGGCGTTGGGCATCGGCAGTTGCGGCCAGCCACCGCGAGCCGTCATGATCTCGTAGCGCGCAATGGCATCGAGCATCAACTGCACGCTGGCATCATCGAGCATCGGCCGGACATGGCCGCCCTGGACCACCTCGGTCCGGGTGGGCGCTCCGCGCGGAGCCTCCGGTGCAGAGCTTTTCCGTCCGAACCAGTTGCGTCCGGCATTCTGCGCCAGCAGACCCGGAGGCGCGGCCATCGCCAAGCCGGCGGTGGAGGCCATCAGAACCAACGCTCTGCGCCGGCCCATGCCGCTCGCATTACCACCTGTTGTCATTTTTTCAAAACCCGCTCACTTGCACGGCCTTGATGCCCCTCGGCGACCGTGTTGCCCATCGCTACAGCCATGCCAGTCAATTCGGGCATTTTTGCGCCCAGGGCAACTGACAAGACTGTGATCGGGGAAGGGGAGCGGCGAGTTGGGCCCATCGGCTCACCCGCCCTCCGAACGGACAGTGGCTCGGCGGATCAGTGACGCCTGATCCGCCGATGTTCGGCAAGCGGCGGGTTTACAGCCGATAGAGGATCTGGTCGGTCCAGTAGCGTTCGAGCCTGGCGAGCGCCCGGTTGAGCCGGTCGAACTCATCGGCACTGAGCCCGGCCACCTCCTGGAGCGACTTGAGCTGCCGGTTGAACAGCTCGTCGACCTTTTGCCGGATCTCCTGGCCGCGCGGCGTCAGACGCACCCTGACCGAGCGCCGGTCGGCGTTCGATCGTTCATGGTTCACATAACCCGCATCGACCAGCTTCTTCAGGTTGTAGGAGACGTTTGAGCCCTGATAGTGGCCCCGCGTCTTGAGCTCGCCGGCGGTGAGTTCGAAGTCGCCGATATTGAACAGCAGCAGCGCCTGCACCGCATTGACCTCGGGCTCGCCCTGGCGCTCGAACTCGTCCTTGATGAC
>CAYWVA010000074.1:0-9700 GCA_964461545.1 uncultured Rhizobiaceae bacterium
GGCTCTATGCCAATCCGACAGCAGCAAAGCTTCTAAAGCATCCTGCAGATGCGCTCCCCGCGCCAGCGGCTGTCAGTCAATGCAGTCGTCGAGCCTGACGGCCATGTTGCGGTACCAGCCGACGATGCCGTCGGCCTCATAGTGCAGCTCGATGTCGTGCGGTTCAGGCAGGCCCCGGTTGGGGATGGTCTTGGGTTCGATCTCCACTTGATACTGCATCGACTCCGCCGCTGGCGCGGCTATAGGTGAGCCAAAATGTGGAGCCCCACGGTTGATCCTGGTCTATTAACGACGCCGACGCCTGCCCGGTGTGTGACCCCGATCAACCATGGTCGAGAGCGCGGCAATCCTCGGCGCGCCATCCGACCCGAGTCAGATCTCCCGGTGTCAGCTTCTTGTGGCCGAAAATGTTGGAGATCTTGACGACGAAGTCGGTGTTGTCGCACACCGTCAGCCGCACCCGGACGCTGTCGCCGAGATAGATGAGTTCCTCCACTCGGGCCTCGAAAATGTTGGCCAGGGAGCCAAGCGCCGGCTCGATTTGCACGCGCTCAGGTCGCAGCGAAAGCGTCGTGCGGTCGCCGGCACGGGACACCTTGACGGGCGTTGCCAGCACCTCGTGACCCCCTTCCAGCGAGACCCGGCAGGTGCCCCCATCGACCTCCGCAACCACTCCACGGAACTGGTTGTTCTCGCCGATGAACTGCGCCACAAAGGCGTTGTCGGGCTGCTCATAGAGAGTGTCCGGTGACGCAATCTGCTGTGTCTCGCCGTCCTTGAACACAACGATGCGGTCCGACATCGTCAGCGCCTCGGCCTGATCATGGGTGACGTAGACGACTGTGACCCCGACCTGCTGGTGCAGGTGCTTGATCTCAAGCTGCATGTGCTCGCGCAACTGCTTGTCGAGCGCCCCCAGGGGCTCGTCCATCAGCACCAGCGCCGGATCGAACACCAGCGCTCGGGCCAGCGACACGCGCTGCTGCTGCCCGCCGGAAAGCTGCGCCGGCCGGCGGCGCTCAAAGCCCTGAAGCTGCACCATGTCGAGCACGTGGGCGACCCTGGTCTCGATGTCGGCGCGTCCGATGCCGCGGGCTTGCAGCGGAAACGCGACGTTCTCCCACACCGTCATGTGGGGGAACAGGGCGTAGTTCTGGAACACCATGCCGATGCCGCGCTCGTAGGGCGGAACATTGGTGATGTTGCGCCCATCCAGCCGAATATCGCCCTCGGTCGGCGTTTCAAACCCGGCCAGCATCATCAGCGTTGTTGTCTTGCCGGAACCGGAGGGGCCTAGGAGGGTCAGGAACTCGCCGCGTTCGACCTCAAAATTGAGACCCTTGATGACCAGCGTTTCCCCGTCATAGGTCTTGTAGACGTTGCGGAACTCAACGATCGGATCGTCGATCGGCGTCCCCGTTCCACTGTTCAGCGTCGTCATCGCAGCCCCCGCAGGCGTTCCGACCGCCGCCGCAGAAGCTCCACGGCGACCAGCAGGAAGACCGAGATCAGCATCATGAAGGTCGCGACGGCAGCGATAGTGGGATCGAGGTTCTCGCGAATGCCGCTGAACATCTGGCGCGGCAGTGTGCGCTGGCCCGGGCCCACCAGAAACACGGCGATCACCACCTCATCGAAGGAAATGGCAAAGGCAAATAGTGCGCCGACGATGACGCCGGGAGAAATAACCGGCAACGTGACCCGACGGAACGCGTAAAGCGGGCGTGCCCCAAGCGCGGCGGCGGCGCGCGGCAGGTTGCGGTCGAAGCCCTGCAGCGTCGCGGAGACGGTGATGACCACGAACGGGACGCCGAGTGCGGCATGGGCAATCGTCAGTCCCAGCAGCGAGTTGGTGAGGCCGAGCCTGGAAAAGAAGAAGAACATGCCGAGCGCGGTGATCACGAACGGCAGCACCATGGGCGAGATCACCAGCGCCATGAGAATGCCGCGGCCGGGGAAGCTGCCCCTCGCCATGCCGAGTGCCGCCATGGTGCCCAGAGTGGTGGCCACAAGCGACGCTGACAAGCCGACGATGAAGGTGTTGCGGATCGACAACTGCCAGGTGCTGGATGCGAAGAACTCCTGGTACCACCTCAGGCTCACACCCGGCATCGGATAGGTGAGATAGCCGCCGCTGTTGAAGGACAGTGGAATGATGGCGATAAGCGGCGCCACCAGAAACAGGAACACCAGTCCGCAGTAGGCGACGAACGCCCAGTAGGCGATGCGCTGCAGGTGGGTTGCGTGGGCCGGCAAACGCATCAGTTCATCCTGAGCCGGCCAACGCCGAACACCCGGCTATAGACGGCAAACAGCACCAGCACGATGACCATCAGCACGGTGCCAAGCGCCGCAGCAAGGCCCCAGTTGATCGTCTGGTTGGCGTAGAAGGCGATGAAATAGCTCAGCATCTGGTCGCCGCTGCCGCCCACAAGCGCCGGCGTGATATAGTATCCGACCGACAGCATGAAGACGAGCAGCGTGCCTGCGGCGACGCCCGGCAGCGTCTGGGGAAGATACACACGCCGGAACGCGAACCATGGCCGGCCCCCGAGGCTGAGCGCGGCGCGCATGTGCCAGGGCGAGATGCCGCTCATCACGGCGTAAAGCGGCAGGATCATGAATGGCAGAAGAACCTGGCTCATGACGATCAGAACGCCGATCCGGTTGTAGATCAGGCGCACCGGCTCATCGAGGATGCCGAGCGTAATGAGCGACGTGTTGACAATCCCTTCGGTCTGAAGAACCACGATCCACGCCGCGGTGCGCACCAGCAGCGAGGTCCAGAACGGCAGTAGCACCAGCACCAAAAGGACGTTGCGCAGCATGCCGCCGACATGGGCAAGCAGGAAGGCGATGGGAAAGCCCATGACCAGGCAGATCGCCGTGACCGACAGGGCGATGTTGAGCGTCCGGCCGATCAATTGCAGGAACAGCCGCTGTGCGGGGGGCTGCATGGCGATGGACCCGTCGAGGTCGCGCTGGAGGTCGAGTGCGTACAGCATGTAGAAATCGGTGATCGGGCGTGCGGCGCGCTGCAGCGTCACCAGGTGCTGTCGATCCCCCCAGCGCTCATCGATCTCGACCATGGCGTCGCGCCAGCTTGCCGGCGCCTCGTCGGGGAGGCGAGCGGGCGTGCCAAAGATCAGGCTGCGAGCGCCCGGCAGTTCCTGGTTGAGGCGGCGCGCCGGCACCGCCAGAGCGCGGGCTTCGTGCCCCGCCGCCAGATCGAGCGCGATCGCCTCATAGACCTCCTCCTCGGGCAGGCCCAAGCCGTCCCACTGGTGGATGACCGCGGCGGTGCGAGGCATGGTGTCGACGATGGAGCGGTCGTACCATGCCGCGGCAAGCATCTGGAGGATGGGAAGTACGAAAAAGACGATCAGAAACACCACCAGCGGGGCCGCCAGCCCGAGGGACACCATAAGCTGGCGGCGTTCGGCGCGACGCAGGCGCGCCCGCAACTCCCGGCTCGACCCGAAGGGCGACGATGCGGTCGCGTCAGTCATGCGGGCAAGCGCCTTGCCAAGTTACGAGCCGGCGGTGCGGCGTCGCTCACTGCCCGCACGGGTAAGAAGCGCGAGTGGTCGCGGGTCCTTGCGCCCGGCGAAGCGGTGACTCAGCGTGCCGCCCAGCGATCGAACCGCTCCGTCAAGCGCTCAATGTTCTCCACCCAGAATTCGGTGTCGAATTCGATGGCACCCTCCAGGTTTTCTGGCGTCGTCGGCAGTTCGGCAACATACTGCGCGGGCACGTGCTCGGACGCTGCCTTGTTTGTGGTGCCGTAGGCGATGTGCTCGGGCAGCAAAGCCTGGCGCTCGGGATCGCTGGCAAAATTGATAAAGGCATGTGCCGTCTCGACATTCGCCGTGCCCTCAAGGATCACCCAGCTGTCGATGGCGTAGATGCTGCCAAGCCACACGCCGGCGAAGTTGGTCCCTTCGGTCCGGTTGGAGCCGGTCATCCGTCCATTGTAGATCGAGGTCATCACCACCTCGCCGGCGGCCAGCATCTGGAGCGGCTGGGCGCCTGCTTCCCACCAGATCAGATTATCGCGAAGCTCGCCGAGCTTCTCGAAGGCGCGCTCCACCCCCGCCTCGGTGCGCAGCATGTCATAGACTTCGGCGGCGGGAACGCCGTCAGCCATCAACGCATATTCGAGATTGTATTGGGCACCGCGGCGAAGGGCGCGCGTGCCCGGCCACTTCTCGGTGTCCCAGAAATCGGCCCAGCTCTGCGGCGCCTCATCGAGGCGGTTGGCGTCATAGCCGAGCAGCTTGGACCACACGATGGTGCCGACACCGCATTCGGTCGCCGCGCCGTCGATAAAATCTTCCGGTGCATAATCGAGCAGGTCGTAATTGATCCGAACGTACAGACCTTCCTCGCAGCCCAGCACCAGATCCTCGGCCTCGACCTGCACGATGTTCCAGGTAGGCGCGCCACCCATCACCTGGGCGCGGAGCACGCCGACGCCGCCATTGTATTCGTCCTCGATGATGTTGACGCCGTGCGCCTCGGTGAAGGGGCGGAAATAGACGGTGCGCTGCGCGTCCTGGTAGGACCCGCCCCACGAGGTGATGGTAAGGTCCTCGGCGCTGGCGGGCATAGACGCAAAACCGGCACCTGCGAACGCGACGCCGGCTGCCAGCGCGGTGGCAGCGATCAATCTCGATACCATGGACGACCTCCCTTTCAGCATTTTCCGTCCCGCTGTGCTGGGACCCACGGACGACCGCCCGGCGCTTACGGAGGGCCAGTTAAGCCGCCCATCCTGTTGGATTACGGTGTGCGAAACAGAGGATTGAGTCAAGTTCAAACCTATTACGCCGATCGGAAGGACCTTGACCGCAATTCACCAGGATTTCCCCCATTTAGAACCCTCGCAGCTTAGCTTCGAGCTGCTCGTCCGGGCCGCCAACCGGGAAGCCGCTTGATCATGTGTCCAGCGCGCCCAAGGTGTTGCAGCCGCGGCCGGTGCCAGGATGCGTCCACTGCTGCCGGCTCGGTCGTTGTGGCGCTCCGACACCGCGACCTCGCCGTCCCCAAGCCCCACTCGCGATTCGCGACGTTGGCCATTTCGGCCCCCGCAGTCCCCGCGGTCGCGGTGAGCGCTCGCCGACGCCGCGCCCCCGAAGCCCAGGCAGCGCCACAGTGAGGTGGGGGATTGGCACAGTGCTCGGCCGGGACGTCGAGGCTGGTCGCGGCGAATGGCGGCCGATCGGCCGGGCGGACATGGTGACGGCCGTGTCGAGCCCGGTGTACGGCGGGAACAGCGAGATGGCCACCTCCATCATGGCCTGCATGAACTCGGCGACCGAGATGTCCTCGAAGCTCAGCGCCGGTCTGGCCCCACTCGGTCGCCACGTCCTCCTGGTCCGGTGTGTCGCCGGCTCCGACACCGTGATCCACGATGCCCAGGCAGCACCACGGTGAGCGGGCTTGTCGCGGCCAACGGTGGCCGGGTCGGCCGGGCGGGCATGGTGACACCGGCCGGCCCCTGTCGAACTCGGCGTGCGGCGGGGACGGCGGGTGCAGATCGAGGCGACCTCCATCATGGCCTGCACGAGCTCGGCGACCGAGATGTCCTCCAAGCTTAGCGCCGGTCTGGCCGCCAGTCGACCGCCTCGTCCTCCCGGCCCGGTGTGTCGTCGGCCCGTGCCCGCAATGCGATCTCGCCGACACTGTGATCGACGACGTCCCGGCCGATCGCGGAGAAGGCAGGGAATCCGACGCCGAGCGCCAGCTGGCTTGTCGCGGCCAACGGCGGCGGATGGGCTGGCGCGGGCATGGTGACGTCCGTCTCGAGCCCGGTGTGCGGCGGGGTGCGGCTCGACGCGACCTCCACAGGGAGGGCACCGGGGGCCTGCACCGAGATCTGCCTGATCGGCATGGGCGATAGCTGACCGCTGCGACCACATCGCGAACGACCACGATGTCCGAGCCGGCCGGTGCCTGAGAGCCGGCTGCCCATCGTCGCCAACCTCGTCGCCCCCCTGTCAAGCTGAGCGCCGCGACGATCCTCGCCTTCCCCGTGTTCGCGGTGGTCTCGGCCGGACCTCGGTGACGTGGGGAGTCACACCGTTTACCCGCGGCAGCACACGGCCAGCGTGTGCGGCGGGATCAATCTGTCCGTGTCGGTCAGCGGGACCGCGGCGAGGGCGACCTCCCCGGGGGCCTGCACCGGGATCTGCCAGTTCGGCGTGGGCGATGGGTTCGGCAAGGACGATGGTCCATCTCGGCGACCGCATCGCGAACGGTCACGACGTCCAAGCCGACCACCGCGTTGTGGGGGAATGCACGGAGGTCGGCCTGTCCGTCGAGAACCAGCCCGCCGCTGCGAGTTCGACCTGTCCATCGCGGACGGCGTGGGCGTGGCGAGGGCGACCTCCACAGGGAGGGCATCGGGCGCCTGCACCGGGATCTGCCAGTACGGCGGGGACGATGGTCCATTGGCGACCACATCGCGAACGACCACGATGTCCGAGCCGGCCGGCCCCTGGGAGCCGGCTGCCCATCGTCGCCGACCTCGTTGTCCCCATGTCAAGCTGAGCGCCGCGACGATCCTCGCCGCTCCCCGTGTTCGCGGTGGTCTCGGCCGCACCTCGGTGACGTGGGGAGCCGCACCGTTTCCCCGCCGGCGTGTGCGGCGCGCTCAATGTGTTCATGTCGATCAGCGGGACCGCGGCGAGGGCGACCTCCCCGGGGGCCTGCACTGGGATGTGCCAGTACGGCGTGGGCGATGGTCCATTGGCGACCACATCGCGAACGACCACGATGTCCGAGCTGGCCGGTGCGTGGGAGCCGATTCGGTCGTTTGTGCCGCACATCGACGCCGACCTCGTCGTCCCCATGTCAAGCTGAGCGCCGCGACGATCCTCGCCGCTGTCCGTGTTCGCGGCGGTCTCGGCCGGACCTCGGTGACGTGGGGAGTCGCACCGTTTCCCCGCGGCGGCACACGGGCCTGCGCGTGCGTGCGCGATCTATCTGTCCATGTCGTTCAGCGGGGCCGCGGCGAGGGCGACCTCCCCTGGGGCCTGCACCGGGATCTGCCTGGTCGGCATGGACGATGAGATCGGCAGGGGCGATGAGGTCAGCGAGGACGGCGAGCGGGCTGGAAGCACGATGTCCGGGCCGACTACCGGGATGGGAGGAAATGCATGTAGGGCGGCCTGGACATCGAGAACCGGGCCGCGGCTCCGGGTACTCCGCGCTCGACCTGAACACTAGTGGAGAGAATCTGACGCTTGGTTCCCGCCAGAAATGGCTGGGTCCGACCCATTCCGGCCGCTGCCCGAGCTGGCGAGGATGGCTAAAGCTGACCCATTGCGGACATCGCGCTCTCGTCAGAAGATCTGGTTCCGCATTCTCTATGCGTGAAAGGTCCAGAGGAGTCGCGATGAACTCAGGGGATAACTATCTTGCAAAACTCGAGGACGATGGGCTTGTCGGACATCCTGTAGGGGAGGGGTTCGATCCTGCGCTCCTCCAGAACATGCGGCCGTGTGTCATCGAGGGCAAGCCCGACAACGTCCATGCCATCATCGTCTCGCGTGGTGGTGTACTTGTGACGCCGGTCTACAGGCGGATGTGGACACTCACGCCACCGAAAGAGCAGCAGGGACGAACCTCATGCAATACATCGTGCTGATTGCCGTGATCGGCATCCTGCTTCTGCAATGGACCGGCGCGATTCCGCTGGACAGCGTCGGTGGGGCGATGGTGATCGCGATGGCTGTTCTCGTCGGCACACTGGCTGTCGCCATCCACGAGGCCTGGACGAAGAAACGGGGTGTGCTTGGCTGGTTCGTGAACATCGTCGTCTCGTTCGTCGGCGCTTTTCTGGTCGCCCCCCTCGGCGGCATGGTGTTGGTGATGCTCCTCTTCCCGTTCATGGATGGGTCTTCGTCCGTGGCGGCCGCGGGAGGTCCCCAGATGTCCATCGCGCTCGCCGGCCAGATGACCATCACGCTGCTGGGATCGTGGGGGGCGCTGTGGCTCGTGAGCCGGTGGCGATGAGTTGTCCAGTGGCGAGCGTGCGGCAGCCACGACTGCTCATTGGTACGATCGGTCTTTTCCATTTCCGGCTGGACGACGGCCGCTTGTGGCAGGTCGGGGCCCTCCCAATCGTCAGAGCGAGCGACGGCTTTCCCACCCAAAGCGGCAGTTGTTGAAATGGCTGGCGCTGCGGCTACCGGAACACATCGCAAACCACGGCATCGGCCAGACCTCGGGACCGGTCGGTTTTGCTACGACTTCGCCGGCTTTCAAGCCATAGTGGCCTCATGGAATATGGAGACGCGACGATGACCAACCAGACTCCTAAGAACCTGAGCGAAGCCCTCGAACTGATGAATTGGACGACGTCCCGCAGCCCCGCGATCTTGGCAGCGTGGGCCGGCCATTACCTGGCAGCGTCACGCACGACTGCCCTCCCCGGTCCGCCACGATCATCCTGCGCGAATGCAGCGCTCGCTGAGAGGGGACGCGCGATGACCACCACATTCCACATCACCCGGATGCGCGACGGACACACCATCTGCGATGGTCACGGAGTCGCCCTGGTCGACGCGACCTACGACACCGAGGCCGAGGCGGCCGACATGGCCATCCGGTTCGCCCAGGACCAGGGCATGCTGCCCTACGCCGTCTACTATGACTCAGGGTCGAGGCTGGTCTGACCGCCCGCATCGACCTCGCCGCACCAGCCGGATCCTCGCGGGTCCTCGGTGTCCCGGTTCGCCAAGCCTGGCATCTCCGGGCTGCTACCGGGCCATCGAGAGTCGCCCCGCATCTGAGCTGCAGGCCACGGCTGCCAGATCAGCGGGTACTGCGCGCTCGACCTGCACATCGTGATCGGCGCGACCACAGCGGTGGCCACCTCCATGGTCGGCGCGGCGCCTGCACCGGGATCTACGAGCCGCGTGTTGCCGCACACAGCCTCAACGGCGGCTGATGGCGCGGGTGGCACCATGGCACCAGACCGAGCCCAAGCGCCACGTGTGGCCGCGTGTGCGGCGGGAACGGCGGGCATCCCTGTGCAGGCCACCGCCGGTGCCGGTCGGCATGCTGGTGGCGCCTAATTGGCGAGCGGCATCTCACCGGCCATGATGTCCGAGCCGATCACCGTGGTGGGGAAATGGCACGGAGACGGCCTGCCCATCGAGAACAGCGCCGCCGCTGCGAGCTTGACCTGTCCATCGAGATCGGCGGGACCGCAGCGAGGGCGACCTCCACAGGGAGTGCATCGGGGGCCTGCACCGAGATCTGCCAGTACGGCGTGTACTATGAGACCATAACCAGCCGATGATCAGGGGCGCCAGGATGGCTGTCGCGAGCGCGTTCAGGCCCCTGCCAATCCCCGCAAAGACACCGGAATTTCGTTAACTTGAACCGACATTCCCCATATGGCTCCCACATTCGTCCCGATGATAGCCGAATGGGCTCTCTCGGAGAGGCGTACGCCGTCATCGTCCCAGTCAGCGTCCAGATTCGCATGAATGATAGACTGTTTGGCGACCCTCCGCAGACGGTCAGGGACGACCGGCCGCCCGCGCCTTGGCAAGTTCTGAGAAGGTTACGGGTCGTGCGTCGTTACCCCAAGCGCTGCGCTGGTAATTGATCAGGTCCAGCAGTTCGCTGTCGACGGCTGATGAGCTCCAAGACAGACACGAAAACGTTGCGGATCATCGTTCGATGC
>CAYWVA010000075.1:0-9698 GCA_964461545.1 uncultured Rhizobiaceae bacterium
CATGCGGCGCACCCCGTCGAAATCGGCCCGCGAGATCACCTCGCGCCCCTGCCGTTCCTGAACGACGAGTCCGGCAACCGCCAGCGCCGACAGATGATGGGAAAGCGTAGATGCAGGAATATCCAGCAGTCGCTGGAGATCGCCGACATTGAGGCCCGGCTCGCCGGCCCGCACCAGTAGGCGGAAGAGCCTCAGTCGCGTCCGATTGGCGAGCCCGGCAAAGGCGTCGGCGGCCTGATTTTCGGTCATATCCTGTCTCCTTGCCCGAACAATATAACCATTATTCTAGTTTTGTCGAGCTAAATCGTAGGCGCCTGCCAAGATGCAAAATTCCACTAAGAGAACCGCCAATTCGGTTCCTTGACAAAATGGCCGGAAGGGACGAGCCTCGTGGCCGGCTGTGATCACACTTCGGGAGTGGATGCAGCCTGAGCCTACAATCAGCATGAAAAAACAAGGAGGAACCAGATGCCCAATATCCCGTTCCGCGGGTCAGCCCGCCTGTCTCGTCGCAGTGTGCTCAAGACCACGGCAGCCGTCACAGCGGTCGCCGCAGGCGGCCTCGCATTCCCGGCGATTCTCAAGGCCCAGGACCCGGTGCGAGTCGGCCATCTCACGCCGCGGACCGGCTTTCTCGGGCAGCTTGGCGTCTATGGCCTGAATGCCGCCCGCTTGGCAGTCGACGAGATCAACGACGCCGGCGGCGTGCTCGGCCGCCCGTTGGAACTGGTCGCCGAGGACAGCGTCAACCCCGGCACCGCGGTCACCAAGACCGACCAGCTCATCGGCCGTGACAATGTCGTGGCGCTGCTCGGCGAGATCAGCTCCGCCTCGGCCCTGGCCATCGGCGAGGCCGCCGCCCGTCACAACACCTTGTACATCAACACCGGCGCGAACTCCGATGCGCTGCGCGGCGAGAACTGCAACCGCTACATGTTCCATGTCGAGGGCTGCAACACGATGTACACCAAGACCATCGGCCGCTGGCAGCTTGCGGAGAACCTCGTCGAGGGATCGCGCTGGTACTTTCTGACTGCAGACTACGCCTTCGGCCATGACCTGCGGCGGGTCTCGCAGCGCTTTTACGCCGAGCATGGCGGCACCGTTGCCGGCGATGAGCTGGTGCCCACCAATAGTGTCGATTTCAGCGCCTATATCCTCAATATCCGCAGCGCCAACCCGGACATGATCTACCTCAACCTGGCCGGCGTCGATCAGACCAACTTTCTCAAGCAGTACCGCGAATACGGCCTCGATATTCCACTCACCGGCGGCGTCATGGATACCGGCCAGTTCTGGGGTGCCGGGCTCGACGCGCTGTCGGGCTACTGGCAGAGCCTGTGGTATCACGACCTCGATCTGCCAGGCTCGCAGGCCTTCACCAGGGCTTATGCCGAGCGCCATGGCGGCCCGCCCGAGAATCAGGCCTGGGGCGACTACGTGTCGGTCAAGATCCTTGCCCAGGCGATGAACGAGGCCAACAGCACGTCATCGGACGACCTCGTCGCCTATCTCGAAAGTGGCGCCACCTTCGATGTCCTGAAAGCGCGTGCCGGCAGCTTCCGCAAATGGGACCATCAGCTGCTCCAGGAGATGTATGTCGTCAAGGTGAAGGAGCCCGCTCAGTCCAAGGATGAATGGGACATCTTCGATGTGGTCGAACCGGTTCCCGGTCCGGACGAGGACCTCGAGCTGATCCAGCCCACGGAACAGGAAAATCCCTGCCAGATGGCCTGAGCCAGTAAGGGCGGTCGCTGACGGCGACCGCCCGCTCCTCTTCGGCGCGGCCATTGAGCGGTAACCAGCGATGGTGCTTTTCATCGAGCAAGTGCTGAATGGCGTTTTGGTGGGCGCCTTCTACACGCTGCTTGCCCTCGGCCTGTCGCTCATCTTCAGCCTCGGCGGCGTGGTCAATCTGGCCCACGGCGCCTTCTATGCCATCGGGGCCTATCTGGCAGTCGAGATCCAGCGCCGCCTCGGCTTTATCGGGGCACTGGTCCTTGCCCCGGTGCTGGTGGCAATGATCGGCATGGCAATCGAGGCGAGCCTGCTCAGGCGCCTCTACAACCGCGACCCGATCCTGACGCTGCTGTTCACGTTCGGGCTCGCCATCGTCGTTGAACAGTCAATCCGGCTCATCTGGGGCGCCACCGGCCTGCCGTTCGGCATCCCGAATTTTCTGCGCGGCGTGCTGTTCCTCGGCGACTTCATCTACTCGTATTACCGGCTGTTCGTGTTCGGCCTGGTGGTGACTGCCGTCGCCCTCGTCTGGCTGCTGCTCAACCGCACCCAGTTCGGGCTGATCGTCCGGGCCGGCGCCTCCGACCCCGAGATCGTACGCACCCTCGGCATCAGTCTGCGGCCGATCCAGACAACGATCTTCGGCCTCGGCGTGGGGCTTGCCGGCCTGGCCGGAGTGGTCGCCGCGCCCCTTGCAGGCGTGCAGCCGGCGATGGGCATCGAGATCCTCACCGCCGCCTTCGTCATCGTCGTCATCGGCGGGCTCGGCAGCTTCTGGGGGGTGCTGCTGGCCGGCATTCTCGTCGGCGTGGTGCGCGGCGCCACGATCTATGTCTGGCCTCCGGCCGCCGAGGCATCGATGTACGCCTTGATGATCCTGGTGCTGCTCGTGCGCCCGCGCGGATTCTTCGGCGAACGGATGGCGCGCCTGGAGTAGCGATGATCAATTTCGCCCGCCATCCGCTCGTCGTCCTGGCAGCCGCCCTGGCCGTGCTCCCCTTTGTCATGACGGCGGTCGGCCTGACCGAGGGCATCGCCACCAAACTCGCCATTTTCGCCCTGGTCGGGCTCGGCTTCAACCTGCTGCTCGGCTACACCGGCCTTGTGTCCTTCGGGCACTCGCTGTTCTTCGGCCTCGGCGCCTACGGAGCGGCGCTGTCGCAGATCCATCTGTTTCCGGCATCCTTCTGGCTGCCGCTGCTGTTCGGCACCGGCGCCAGCGGGCTCGCCGGGCTCATTGTCGGCTTCCTCATCCTGCGCCGTCGCGGGGTCTATTTCGCGCTTCTGTCGCTCGCCTTTACGGCACTCGGCTTCTACATCGTGTTTCGCTGGACCTCGTTCACCGGGGGCGAGAACGGCCTGCGCGGCATCACCAGGCCAGCCACCCTGGGGCTGAACTTCAATGAGCCGCTGACCTTCTACTACCTCGTCGCCGCCTTCGTGCTGTCGGGCGCCGTCATGCTCTGGCGCCTAGTGCACTCGCCGCTGGGCCGCGTCTTTCTGGCGATCCGTGAAAACGAGGTGCGCTGCCGTTTTCTGGGTTACCGGATCACCTGGTACAAGCTTTTGTCGTTCACCATCTCGGCGCTGGTCGTCGGTCTCGGCGGCGGCTTCTTCGCCTATCTCATGTACTTCGTCTCGGCCGATCTGGTTCACGTGGTGACGGCGGGCGAGATCCTTGCCATGACCGTGATCGGCGGCTCCGGCAACTTTCTCGGGCCCACCGTCGGTGCTGTGTTTTACATCCTGTTCCGCGACTGGCTGTCGGCGCACACCGAAAGTTGGCAGCTGTGGTTCGGACTGCTGTTCATCGGCTTCATCCTGTTCTCGCCGGACGGCCTCATGGGCATCGGTGAACGCCTGCTGGCTCCCTTCCGGCGCGAGCGCGAGCGGGCGGCAGCGATGGCGGCTCGGCGCCGGCCGGAGTCGTCCCAGGAGGTGCCCGCCTTCTTGCGCAGTACCGGCCCGACGCCGACCCTGGCGGCCAAGGGCGTGGTCAAGCGCTTTGGTCCATTCACGGCCGTGGCCGGCGTCGACCTGGAGATCGGACCGGGGGAACTCAAGGCCGTCATCGGTCCTAACGGGGCGGGCAAGACAACGCTGTTCAACCTGCTGTCGGGGCTCTACCAGCCGCAGGCCGGCAGCGTCATCTACGACGACAGGACGCTGCATACGCTGCCCACCGAGGCCATTGTGCGAATGGGCATCGCCCGCTCCTTCCAGGTCACGAATCTGTTCGAGAACCTCTCGGTGGGCGAGAATGTCCGCCTTGCCATCCAGGCCCGGCACCGCAGCCGCTTCAATCCATGGTCGCGCGCCGACGGCATCCCCGCGGTGGTGGCGGAGACCCGGGAGCTCATGCGGTTCACCGGCCTGGAGGGCCTTGAGGATGTGTTGGTCGCCGACCTGTCCGGGGGAGGCAAGCGGCTGCTCGAGATCGCAGTGGCGCTTGCCTCCTGTCCGAAAGTGCTGCTGCTTGATGAGCCGCTGGCCGGACTTGCCGCCGCCGAACGCGACCGCATTGCCAGGCTCATCCGGACCCTTTCGGGCCACATGGCCATCCTCATGGTGGAGCACGACATCGATCGGGCCTTCGAAATTGCCAGCCACATCACGGTCATGCACGACGGTCGGGTGCTGGCTGACGGCACGCCCGAGGAGGTGCGCAATCACCCGGAAGTGCAGCGGGTCTATCTCGGCCGCGGCACCGAAGGGCTGGCGCTGCCGGAACCGCGACCGGTTCCCGAAGCCCAGGCGCCACTGCTCAGGCTGGAGGCCGTCAACACCTTCTATGGCAGCAGTCATATCCTCCATGACGTGTCGCTCGACATCCGGCCGGGCGAGATCGTCGGTCTTCTCGGCCGCAATGGCGCCGGCAAGTCGACCACCATCAAGTCTATCATGGGCGTGGCGCCAGCCCGTTCCGGCCGGATCGTGCTTGGCGGCGAGGACATCACCGGTCACTCGCCGGAGGCCATCGCCCGGGCCGGCGTCGGATACGTGCCGCAGGGACGGCGGCTTTTTGCCAATCTTACGGTGGCCCAGAACCTGGAGCTGGGGCGCCTGCGGCGTCGCGGCGGCGACGGAGTGCACTGGGATGATGAGCAGGTCTTCGCCTATTTCCCCAAGCTCAAGGTGCTGCGCGACCGGCAGGCCGGGGTGTTGTCGGGCGGCGAACAGCAGATGGTGGCGATCGCCCGGGCGCTGGTCGGCAATGTCCACCTGGTGATGTTGGACGAGCCGTTCGAGGGCCTGGCGCCGGCCGTCACCGACGAGGTCTTCGAGGCGGTGAGCCGATTGCGCGATCAGGTGCCGATCCTGATCGTCGAGCACGACCTTGACCGGGTGCTGGCGCTGGCCGATCGGGTGTATGTGCTTGATCGCGGCTCGGTCGCCCACGAGGGACCGGCGCGACCGCTGCTCATCGATGTCGAATTCCGCAAGAAGGTCTTGTGGCTGTGAATGCGCCCACTTTGCGACCGGTGGAACTCGGCGAAGGTGCGACCGCCCACCGCGAGGTCTATCAGCAGCTGCGTGAGGCTCTGATGAGCGGCCAGTTTCGCCCAGGCCAGCCAATCTCGATCCGCTACCTCGTTCAGATGTTGGGGGTGAGCGCCACGCCGGTGCGCGAGGCGCTGCGCCGTCTCGAGGCCGACCGCGCCCTCGTCAGCGGCGCAAACCGCACCCTTACGGTGCCCGAGCTATCGCTGTCAGACCTGCGCGAGCTGCGCAACATCCGTCTGGCGCTCGAAGGCCTGGCGACAATGGAGGCAGCCGCGCTGGTGAGCCAAGCCGAAGTGGCCAGCCTTGAACGGCTTTGTGCCGCCATGGAGCAAGCTATCGCCGGCGACGACTTCGACGGCTACCTCGCCGCCAACTGGCGGTTCCACCGCGTCATTTACGGCGCTGCCCGCTCCCAGTTGCTGCTGTCGATGATCGAGGGCCTGTGGCTCAGGGTCGGACCCTTCATTCGCCTGGCGCTGCCAGGGCCGGAGCATACCGAGCACTCGATGGCCTGCCACCGGGCGGCTCTCAAAGCGCTCAAGACCGGCGATGCCGAAGCCGCGCGCGCCGCCATCGTCGCGGACATCTCCGGCGCCGCTGACGATCTGGCGCGCCTGCTGATGGCTCGCCAGCCTGCCACGACGCTCGACAATGCAACCGACAAGGAGACACCATGAGCCTTATCGCCAAAATGCGCCCTGCCCCGGGCCTGCGGGTCGTCATCACTGCCGGCGCCGCCGGCATCGGCAAGGCGATTGCCGAGGCCTTCCTCGAAGCCGAGGCGCGGGTCCACATCTGCGATGTCTCAAAGCCGGCCATGGACTCCTTTGGCAAGGCTCATCCTGGGGCCAGTACGACACTTGCCGACGTGGCCGACGAGGCCGCCGTCGACCGTCTGTTCGCGGAGGCGGAGCAGGCCCTCGGCGGCCTTGACGTCCTGGTCAACAACGCCGGCATCGCCGGCCCTACGGGCAAGGTCGATGAGATGGATCCAGGCGAGTGGCGGCACACCATCGATGTCGATCTTGTTGGCCAGTTCCTCGCCGCCCGTCGTGCCGTGCCGCTGCTGCGGCGTGCCGGGGAAGGCCTGATCGTCAACATCTCCTCGGTGGCCGGACGTCTTGGCTATGCGCTGCGCACCCCCTATGCCGCGGCGAAATGGGGCGTCGTCGGCTTCACCGCCAGCCTCGCCAAGGAACTGGGACCGGAAGGCATCCGGGTGAACGCCATCCTTCCCGGGATCGTGCGCGGCGAACGGATCGCCCAGGTCATCGCGGCGCGCGCCCGGTCTCTGGGCGTGGCGCACAGTGAGGTTGAGAAGAGCTATCTCGAGAAGGTGTCGTTGCGCCGCATGGTCGAGCCGGACGACGTCGCGGCTATGGCGCTGTTCCTCGCGGCACCAGCCGGGCGCAACATCTCAGGCCAGGCGATCAGCGTGTGCGGCAATGTCGAGACCCTTTGAGGAGAGCAAGGTGAATGGAAATATCGCCGTCGTCGGCGCCGGCCTCATCGGCCGCGCCTGGGCCATCGTGTTCGCTCGGGCGGGCCGCCAGGTTGCCCTCCATGACGTGGCGCCGCAGGCACTTGAAGCTGCCCTGAGCACCATCCGGGACTCGGTCGACGGCCTCAGATCGTTCGGGCTGGCGGCCGAGGAGACCGACGTCGTGATGGCGCGGATCCGGCCTGAACCCGATCTCACCGGGGCGCTCGCCGGTGCCGACTACGTGCAGGAGAATGGGCCGGAGATATTGCAGGAAAAGCGGGCGCTGTTCGCCCGGCTCGACGAGCTTGCCCGGCCGCACGCCGTGCTCGCAAGTTCCTCCTCCGGGTTTCCGACTTCGACCTTTGCCGAGGAGCTCGAAGGCCGGGCTCGCTGTCTTGTCGCTCATCCGGTCAATCCGCCATACCTGGTGCCGCTGGTCGAAATCTCGCCTGCCCCCTTCACTGCCCCGGAGGCGGTGGAGCAGGCTCACGGCTTGATGCGCGATGTCGGCCAGCAGCCGATCCTGGTGAAGCGCGAGATCGACGGTTTCATCCTCAACCGCCTGCAGGGCGCTCTCCTCAATGAAGCCTTCCGACTGGCAGAGGACGGTTATGCCTCGCCTGAAGACATCGACAAGACGCTCAGTCATGGCCTGGGTCTGCGGTGGTCGTTCATGGGGCCGTTCGAGACCATCGACCTCAACGCCCCTGGCGGCATTGCCGATTACATTCGGCGCTATAACGAGATGTATTACGCCATGGCGAAGACCCAGGCCGACCCGCGCCCCTGGGGCCCGGAGCTCGCGGCGCGGCTGGAGGCAGCGCGCCGCCAGGTTCTGCCGCAGGCCAATCTCGCTGACCGCCAGGCTTGGCGCGATCGGCGCTTGATGGCCCTGGCCGCCCACAAGATGAAAGCGGCACAGACGATCAAAGACTAGCAACAGGAGCACTTTTGTAATGGCAAAGGCCAACGCCGGACGCAAAGTCATCATCACCTGCGCGGTCACAGGCGCAATCCACACCCCGTCCATGTCGCCACATTTGCCGGTGACCCCGAATGAGATCGCCGAGGCCGGGATTGCCGCTGCGGAAGCCGGCGCGGCGATCCTCCACCTGCATGCCCGTGATCCCGAAAACGGGCGGCCGACGCAGGACCCCGACGTGTTCATGAAATTCCTGCCGCGAATCAAGCAGTCCACCGACGCCGTCGTCAACATCACCACCGGCGGCAGCCCGCACATGACTGTCGAGGAGCGCCTGCAGCCGGCGGTCAAATGCAGGCCGGAGGTCGCATCCCTGAACATGGGATCGATGAACTTCGGCCTGTTCCCGATGCTCGCCCGCTTCAAGGAGTTCAAGCACGACTGGGAGCGCAGTCATCTGGAGAACAGCCGCGACCTCGTGTTCAAGAACACCTACAAGGACATCGAGTACATCCTCAAAGCCTGCGCCGGCAACGGCACCCGCTTCGAGTGCGAGTGCTACGACACGGCGCATCTCTACAATCTGGCGCACTTTTTGGACCGCGGCCTGGTCGAGCCGCCGCTGTTCGTGCAGACCGTGTTCGGCATTCTCGGCGGCATCGGCCCACACCCGGAAGACGTCGCCCACATGAAGCGCACCGCCGACCGCCTGTTTGGCAAGGATTATGTGTGGTCGGTGCTGGGCGCCGGACGCAGCCAGCTTCCGATCGCCGCCATGGCGGCTGCCATGGGTGGCAACGTCCGCGTCGGGCTAGAAGATTCGCTGTGGGCAGGCCCCGGCAAGCTGGCGGAGTCCAATGCCCAGCAGGTCAAGTTGGCTCGGCAGATCCTCGAGGGCCTGTCGCTCGACATCGCCACGCCGGCCGAGGCCCGCGAGATGCTTAAGCTAAAGGGAGGAGACGGCGTCGGATTCTGAGCAGCGCCCCGTCGTTTCAGGCATGATCGTCGAGTGCGCGGGCACGCCAAGTTCCGTAATCCTTCCATCAATGCCGACGAGATAGGCGCGCGCCGGGGCGTAGGTGTCGATGATGGCGGCGCCTCGGCATGGCGGCGAGATCGCCAGAGCGGTGGACAGACCATCAGCGAGCAGTGCGCTGGGTGCCGCAACGCTGACCGAAGCGTGACGCGCCGCGCTGCGACCGGTTGTCGGGTCGAACAGATGGTGATGGCGGCCCTCGCGGTCGAATTGCATTCCGTAACCGCCAGACGTCGCCAGCGCCGGCAGGCCTTCGGGACGGGCGTGCAGGTCAATGGTGAACAGGTTTCTGCCGGGTGCAGACGGATCGGCGATCGCGGCTCGCCATGGCCGCCCTTGCGGGTGGCGCCCGCCGGCGCGCACCTCGCCGAGATCGAGCAGCACGTTGTCCAGGCCCGCGGCGCGCAAAAGTGCCGCGACGCGATCGGTCACATAACCTTGCGCGATGCCGTTTAAGGTGAGCCCCATGCCGCGTTGGCGAAGCACGATGCGGTTACTGGCGATGTCTACATTGCGATAATCAACCAGTTGCAGGGCCTCGACGATGAGCGCCGATGCCGGCCCCGCGGGATCGGCGTGGGGGCGAGCGAAATGCCGGGCATAAAGCTCAAACAGCGGCTGGACGGTGGCATCGAAGGCGCCATCGCTCTGGCGCGACAGGGCCGCGGCGAACGCCACGACCTCGACCAGTTCCAGCGGCGGATGGTCCAGGGCCCCTGCCCTGTTGAGGCGCACAATCGCCGAGTCCGGGCGGTACAAACTGAAGATCGCTTCCAGCCGAGCGATCTCCTCGACGCAGCGCTGGATGAGCCGCTGCCCGGTCTCCCGGTCGGGATGCGCCAGCGTCATCGAGGCCATCGCCCCCATGGCGATACCGCGCCACTCAACAAGAGCCGGCGCCCCTGCCGCGGCGTGCGGCACCATCGGTAGGGCGGCCGCCGACGCGGCAATGGTGACAAAGCGTCTGCGAGACAGCATGTTCGTCCTCAATGAGTTGGATGACTGCCGTGGCC
>CAYWVA010000076.1:0-9540 GCA_964461545.1 uncultured Rhizobiaceae bacterium
GAAGGCGGCCAGGCAGAGCGCCGCGGCTCCGAAGATTATCGTCCAGGCCGCCAAGCCATAGGGATCGAGGTCGCGCGTCTGCCGTGCGGCGAACAGCCCGTTAAGCGCGAACACCAGTCCTCCGGCCATCATGGTGAGGATGCCCCACAGCTCTGCCGAGTGGCCGACAAGGGCGCTCCAGCCCCCGACGAAGATGATCAGGCCGGAAATGGCGAGCAGGATGCCTACCATCCGTGTGTGCGAGTACGGGCTCTCATGGGTGACGAAGGTCGTCAGCAGGATAGTCGCGATCGGCACCGTGGTTCCGAGCAGGGCGGCGAGTTCCGGCGGCACCGCGTGCTCGGCCGCAACGGTGGCGAGATTGGGAATCGCAATGGCGCTGAGGCCCATGACCATCGGCACCCACGGGCGGCTCTTCAGCGTCGCAACCAGCGGCCGCTTGAGGCAAAGCCGCACGCCGCCGGCGATCACGATTGCGGCGATGAGGGTCATCGCGGCGGTGGCGGTGATCGGCGGGATGAGCCTGGCGGCGCCGATGAACAGATATCCGGCGGCCCAGGCGAGCGAGATGGCGAGGAGAATTGCGACGTTGGCAACCATGGCATCCCAATGGCACAGGCCGTTCCGGTGCGCCAACTCGACGGCGCGCCCGCTCCAGGTCGTCGAGGCTTGGCTAAGGCGCCTGCGCCTCAGTCGATCGGCACCGGCCCGGTTGAGACGACCTCCAGCTTCCAGCCTTCCGCCGCCGTGCCGTCGAGATTGAGGTGAGCGACGAGGAACTTGAGCCGATCGGAATCCTCGCCGCGCGCCGTGCAAAACCGGTCCTGGAGGTAGAAAGGCGGGGTTGCCTGATAGTAGAGCATCGCCTGGACGGTGGCCGGGCTGCCTCCGCCGGAGAGTTCCGCCAGCGGCACTTCGTAGACGAGCGAGTCGCCTCCTCCGGTGACGTAATCGGGATCGTTGCCGACGCCGGTCGAGCCGACATCCTCGGCGAGATCCTCACCCGCGCCCAATGCGGCGGCGATGCGCACGCGGTCTGCCAGCGGCAGGTAGCCTTTCGGCAGCACGCGATTGTCCTTCACCGTGGCGCAGATGGAAAGGAAGCTGGTCGTCAGCTGGCCCGCCGCTGGCGCGTCATGGCCACAGATCGGGGCGGCTTCGGATTCCGGCGGCGTGGAGACCAGCTCCTGGTAGATCTGGGCTTGGCTCTGGTTGGTGATCCGCTGGTAGTGCGGCTGGTGCAGGCGCTCTTCGGGGCGGATGCGGGCGGAGCAATCGTCCTCCCACCAATATTCGCCCTCGATCGGCTCGCCCCCTTCGTCGACGAGCGCGCCCGCCGCGTTGGTTCGGCCCGAGGCCCAGAGCGTCTCGCCGTTCTGGTCGAACACCTGGAACTCCAGGAAGGCGCGGCGGAAGCCGACGCCGGACGGAAACTTGTGGCCCACCTTGCTGACCAGCGTCACCGTCGCCCGCAGGTGGCTCTCGTCCGTGCTGACGTCGCTTACCCGCAGATCGGCCGTCCCGGTGCTAGCGAGATCCAGCATCGCCTGCTCGGTGTGGATCAGCGGGTCGACACCACGCGATACCAGCATCGGGTCCTGGGTGCGGATTCCCAGAACGTCGGGGAACTGCTGGGCCATCTTGATGAGAAATACGTTGAGGCCGACCAGGGTATGGATCGAGAAGCCCTCGCGCACCGGCAAGTCGATGTCTTCCGGCCCGAGATTGTGCTCTGCCTGCGGGAAGCTGCTGTACTCCTGGATGCTGGCGATTTTGCTGCGAATCGCCGCGCCTGCGGCGTCGCGCGACGGCATGTGGCACTCCTGGCAGGACTGCGGATCGCTGCCGGCGCCGAGCGGCAGGGCGCCGTCCGGTGTCTCGCCGGTCCTGTAGGCGCTGAAGGCCCACTCCGGATAGGTGGTCTGCTCGTAGGTGCGGCCGATAATCCGTCCGTCTTTGAGGATGGGCAGGTGGACCGTATGGCAGGTGCCGCAGACTTCGGAGCTGGCAATGGCCGAGTTGTGCTCCGGCGTGATGCCGAGAGCGGTCTCCATCGGCTTCACCTTCGGCTCCTCGAACGGCCCGATCAGTTTGTCGGGCGGGCCGACCAGGAAGCTGCCGGTGAAGGTCTTGGCAAAGCCAGTATTGTCCGGGTTGAGCAGCTCCTGCCGCTCAGCCACGCAGGCATTCTCCGGCTGCTGTTCTGGTTCGGCGGCTTCGGCACCTAGTGCCATGCGGTGGCATGCGGTGCAGGAGATGCCGTCGCGGGCGAGCGCCCCATAGTTGGCATTCGCGGCGCTGGGATTGTCGGCCGGAAACGGCACCGCGTTCACCATGCTGCGGGAGAAATCCTCGCACTGGCCGGTCTCGGCAAAGGTGTCGATATGGAACTGCCGCTGGCCCTGGACGCCATGGCAGCCAAGGCACGTGTCCTCCACCAGCGCCACCGACTCCGGATGGAAGGTCTGCGTCTCGCTGGCCAGCTGAGCGAAGAAGTAGGGGTCGCGTCCGGCCAGCCCCATGGGCGAGGTTCGCCAGCTGGCGTAAGGCGACAGGTTGATCAGGCCCTCGCCGTGCGGGTTCGGCATGGTCATGTCGAACTGCAGGCCGGTGCTGCCCGCATCATGGCAGCCCAGGCACTGGCTCGACGTCAGGAACTCGTCGGCCGCCGTCGGGCCATCTGCACCCACCCAGGTATTGTCGTATGTCTCGGACGGCATGTTGGCGACGGTGTCCCATGTCGGCAGATCGGCCACATAGGCGCGCAGCGCTCCGATCACGGCCTGGTCGGCCCGGTAGTGCGGCTGCCCTAGGCGCCGTACGACATCCGACGGCACCGCCACCAACCGGTGGTGAGGCGGCGGCGGGGACGCGTCGAAGAAGTTCTGGCTGAGGAAAGTCAGCGACCGTCCCGGCTCGCCGGCCATGTTCTTCGCCGCTGCGAAGGTGAGGTTGTTCTCCGCCGAGGCGTGGCAGTTCATGCAGTACTGGGCGAAGCCCTGGTTGGGCAGCGGGTTATTGGGAGCCGGCGGCCAGTCAGGCGCCCAGCCGCTGTCCGGGCCGAAGCCATACCAGCCCCAGTACCAGCCGTCGTGAGAGGCCTGGCGGTCGCGGATCATGATCGCCGCGCCGCTGGTTGGAAACAGCCTTGTCGGATCGACATCGGCGCAGGCGCTCGCCGGGTAGGGGAACATCTCCTTGACCATGACGGCGCCGTCGGGGACCGGCGGCGGCTCGTCGGGGCCGTCGCTCTCTGCCGGCCGATTGGCCATCAGCCACTCTACCATCTCCGGCGAATACCAGATGACCACCGGCGCGTGGGTGCCGTGACCCGTGCCTTGCCATTCGCCGGCCCGGAGCATCGCCGTGAACGGGCCCGTGTCGCGGATGCCCTTGTCGCGGCGCCAGCCGGCGGCCTCGTCGCGATGGCAGTAATTGCCGAGGAACGCGTCGAGCTTCGTCTGGTACTGGTCGAGCGGCAGGGCGGCAGGCGCCCGTACGGCCTCCGCCAGGCTGGCGCACAGGGCGGGATCTGACGGCGTCAGGGCGACAGTCCGCTCCGCGGCGCAATGACCCGAGGCTGCGCCGGCTTCTGCTGCAAGGACGACACTCAGCGCTGCCGCCAGCATTGCGCACCGGGTTCTGCGTTTAGCCCCTGGTGGGCTGGACAAATTTGCGCTTCTTCGCACCTTGGAGGCCCCCTCGATCAACCTGCGGAGCGGTCGTGACTCCATGAGAGCCCGGCCGCGATGGCCCCAGTGTACTCCAGGTGGGCCCGGCCGTCGCTCCCGCTTAGCGCCGATGCCCTGGCCGGCTCCATGGCAATCATTTCTGCCGTTTCACGCCGATCAGATGGAACTCGAACCAGCGGTCCTTCTGGCCGTCGCCTGTATATGGTTCAATCCCGCGAGCCAGGCGAGAGCAGCACCGAGGAGACGCGCAAGGTTAATGAGAGGGCTGAGTACCAATCTGGCGATGACCAGCACTGCCAGGCACAGAGCCGCATAGACCAAGAATGCCCCGAACCAGGCGGGCAGACCGGCTGCATCGGCCAACCAACCCCCGGCAGCGACGATGAGATCGGGCCGGATCAACAGCACATACGGAACCGCGACGATCGCCCCGACGCCCGCAGCCCGGCCAATTACGGAGAGGGACCTGGCGGTATTGCTGAACGCGCTCCGCGTCAGGCTCAAGCGGCCCGCGGTCTGGGCCGTGATCGTTGCGGGCACTCTTCCGGCCCGGAATATCTTGATCGCAGCCCCAGCCGCGCCGCCTATGATGGCGAGGTCCAGTCCGGCCCAGCCGACCTCGCTCCACTTGGGCAGTCGCTCGGCGCGCGCCATCACGGAGTCGAGCTCCGACACGCCTCCGAAGAGGAGATTCTTTGCCCCAAGGAGCGCACGGGTAAACTGTTTGCGCTTCGCCTTGCCAGCGACGATCTCGAACTCCGACAGCATCTCGTGGCCGCGCCGGCCCAGTTCGTTGATTGCAATGAGGCCGTACTGTTCCGGGGAAAGCCTGCGGATCGAGGGATCCCCTGCCGTCAGGAGCCGAGAGAGACTGTCCTCGAGCTGATACTGTGTTGAGCCGTTCTCGACGAAGTAGACGATCACCGGGATCACGGCGTGGCCATAGCGATCGAGAACCTCCGCAAAGCTTGGCTCCTGCCCATAAACTGCCATCACACTGGCTGCATCCTCGCCGTAGCGTTGCACCGCCTCATACCAGCCAAGCCCGCCTGCCAGACAAGCCGCGATCATCCAGGGCTCCGCTCGCGCCAGTTCGGTGCTGTTGAGCGGGCATCTGGAGCCCGGGTTCTGCACTTCGATCGTCAGAACGGCCCGAGCGACCTCTTTCTCGAACGATGGAGGGCTGGCTTGTGCCCACAAAACCGTAAGCAAGGCAGCAGCTGTCAGTGCTGCCACGAGAGCGTAGCGGGTCTTCATCATCTCACTCCTGGGCGATGCAGGCCATCCGAGCGCGCCTGCCACCGGCTTTTCTGTTCTATTCCGATTGGCTGCGCCCTGTGAAACTACGCTGCTGCTTGGGCAGGCGCCAGGGCGTCAGCTGCAGCGCCCAGCCAGCGCTCGGTGCGAGATCCCCTCCACCGCGACGCCGAGGTCGGGCGGAGCTGCGAGAGCTACGGGAAAGCAATCGGCCCCCGAGGTCGTCGAGGCCAGCAGTGCGCCGTGGTCGAGAGCATCCTCACGACGCTGTCCAATCACTCATGCCGGACGGACCGGCACGCGGGGGCTGTCCCCCCCCCCGGTGTCGGTCGTTTGGCGTCTAGCGCAACAGGTTGGTCCAGATCTGGTCGTAGATCCTCACCACCTCAGGCCCGCATGGCGGTACGAATTCCGGCTTCGGCGCGTCGGCCGGGACGTTGACCTCCGGAGCCGTCTTGAGCTCCTCGTCGAGATAGGGCTCGGTGCCTGACACGCCAGCCGTGTAGCGGGCGAAGTTGGTGAGCGTGGCGGCATTCTCGGGCTCCAGCAGGAAGTTCATGAACTTCTTGGCGTTCTCGATGTTGGGGGCATCCTTGAGGACGACGACATTGTCCATCCAGGCGGTAAAGCCCTCCTTTGGGTAGGCGTACTTGAGCGACGGGCGCTCCATGCGCGCGCGCATGCCGAAGCCGTTCCAGATCATGCCCGCCGCAGCGTCGCCCGACGCCAGCACCTCCTTGGCGCCGTCGGAGTTGAAGCTCAGCCAGTACGGCTTGGCGCCGACCAGAAGATCGTTGAGCTCCTTGAGCTGGGCCGGGTCGCTGTTGCAGCGCGGGTAGTCGAGATAGCGCAAGCCGGCGTTGAGGACGTCGTTGACGTCCCGGAGCATGTTGATCCGGCCTTTCAGTTCCTCGGGCGGATCGAACAGGATGGCGAGCGTGTCGATATCGCCGTCATAGACGTTGGTGTCGACCATGAAGGCGGTGGTGCCCCACTGATAGGGGATCGAATACTCCCGGCCCGGGTCGAAATAGACGTCCACCCAGTCCGGATTCATGTGCTTGAAGTTCTCGAGCTTGTTCGGCTCCACCTTCTCGAGCAGTCCCTCCTCGATTAGGATGGCCACCATGTAGTCGCCGGGCACGGCAATATCGTAGCCCCGCACCCCGGCCTTGAGGCGCGACAGCAGTGTCTCGTTGGAATCGTAGGTGTCCATCGACACCCTGACGTCGTACTCGTCGGAAAACTTGTCGATCAGCTCCTGGGGCAAGTAGTCGAACCAGTTGTAGATCTGCAGTTCGCCGGCCGCCCATGTCGGGGCTGGCGCCACGGCCACCGCAACGCCGAGCGCGGCGGCGGCGACCCATCCGGTCAGTTTTCCTGTCATGGCTTCGTTCTCCTCCCTTGGTTAGGTTCTCAGGCTTTCACGTGCTCCGCCGCGGGTCAAGGCGGCCGAGGAAGTAGGATGCCGACACGAACAGCATGGACACGCCGAGCATCAGAGTCGAAATGGCATTGATCTCCGGCGTGAAGCCGGTGCGCACCATTCCGTAGATGGCAAGCGGTAGGGTCGATGAGCCGGGCCCCGTCACCATGTTGGTGATAATGAAGTCGTCGAGCGAGATGATGAAGGCCAGCATGTAGCCGGCGAGGATGCCCGGCAGCATCATCGGCAGCATGACGTAGCGGAAGGTTTCCCACTGGCTGGCGTAAAGATCGCGCGCCGCCTCCTCGTAGTGGCCCTCGATGCCCTGCAGCCTGGCGGCGATCGGCAGATAGGCGAAGGGGATGCAGAACACCGCATGGGCAATGAGGATGGTGGTGAGCCCGAGCTGGATGCCGATGGCAAGGAAGAACACCAGGCTCGCCACCGCGGTGACGATCTCCGGCACCATCAGCGGCAAGTTGATGAGCGCAAAGCCCGCTTCCGCGCCGCGAACCCGCGGGCCCCGCAGCATGGCAAGGGCCGCCGCCACGGCGATGGTTGTGGCGATGGTCGCTGCCCCGACGGCGATGATCAGCGAGTTGAGGGTGGCCTGCTGAATGATCGGATTGTTGAACGCCCTGATATACCAGTCGAAGCTGAATCCGCCCCAGGTGGTGATCGAGCGGATGGCGTTGAACGAGTAGATGGCGATGACAATGAGCGGCGCATAGAGCAGGATGAGGCAGGCCCAGGTCATGGATCCGAAGCCGGGATAGCGTCTGAGATCGCTGCTGCGCCGCTTCATGTCAGGCCCGTCCTGCCGCGGCCTTGGCCTGGCGGCGCGCAAACACCACCAACACGATCAGCACCATGGTCAGCAGGATGACCGCGGCGGCTGAGCCGAAGGGCCAATTGCGCGAGCCCTGGAACTGCAGCGCAATGAGGTTGCCGATCATCAGGTTGCGGCCGCCGCCGAGCAGATCGGGGGCGATGAAGGCGCCGAGGCTCGGGATGAACACTAACAGGCAGCCGGCGATGATGCCGGGCTTGACCATCGGCAGCACCACGTGGACGAGGATGGCCCAGCGGTCGGCATAGAGGTCGTAGGCCGCATCCATCAGCCGGAAATCGAAGCGCTCGATGGCGGCGTAAATGGGCAGCACCATGAACGGCAAGTAGCTGTAGGTGAGGCCCAGGCCGACGGCGAAGTCGGTGTAGGCGATGCGCAGCGGCTCGCTGATCAGACCCAGGGTGATAAGCCCATGATTGAGCGGCCCCTCGTCGCGGATGATGAACAGCATCGACACGGTGCGGATCAGCAGGTTGACCCAATACGGCACGGTGATCAGGAACACCCAGGCGGTGCGCTGGGCGGGAGGCCGGGTGGCGATGAAATAGGCGGTCGGGAAGCCGATGATGAAGCTGGCAATGGTGGCCGCCAGCGCCTGCAGGAAGGATCGCCAGTAGATCGACAGATAGGCGCTGGTGAACTGCAGCTCCTGGGTGAACAGGTCGCGCTCGAACAGGAACTGCACATAGGCGTCGGTGGAAAAGCGCCACACGATCCCGCCATAGGTGCCGGGCGTCAGAAACGAGTACACGACGATGAAGCCGAGCGGCACCACGAGGAAGCCGACGATGACGATGAATGCCGGGGCGAAGAGCAGCAGCCGGCCGATTTGCAGCCGGCGCGGCGCCGGCGGCGCCGCGGCTTTGTCGAGCGCCATGCTGACTTCGACGGTCATCGCTTGCGGGGCTCAGCCGAGAAGCAGCCGGGCGGCGTCGCGATCGAGCTTGATCGCCGCCTCGGTGCCGGGGTGCACATCGACGGCGCGGCCATGGGAGTTCTGGCTGCGCACCATGATTTCGCTGCCGTCGGACAGCCGCACCAGCACCTGGGTGTCGGTGCCGAGGTAGATGTGGCGCTTGACCACGCAAGGGACCAGATTGTCGCCCTCGCCCGGTTGCATCAGGGTGAGCTTTTCAGGCCGGATCGACACAAAGGCGCGCTGCCCGATTTCAGGCCGCTCGGCAGCATCGGCCAACAGCGTTACGCCATCGGCGGTGACGCATTCGGCCCAGCCGTTTCTGGTCAGCGACTTCACCGTGACGTCGAGCAGATTGGTGTCGCCGATGAACTCGGCAACGAACCGGTTGGCGGGCCGCTCATAGATGTCGGTGGGGCTGCCGACCTGCTGGACGCGCCCCGCCGACATCACGGCGATGCGGTCCGACATGGTGAGGGCCTCTTCCTGGTCGTGGGTGACGAATATGAAGGTGATGCCGGTCTCCTCCTGAAGCTGCTTGAGCTCGACGCGCATCGCCTGGCGCAGCTTGAGGTCGAGCGCTGAGAGCGGCTCGTCGAGCAGCAGCACCTTGGGATTGGGCGCCAGCGCCCTGGCCAGCGCCACCCGCTGCTGCTGACCTCCCGACAGTTGCGCTGGCCGGCGGTCGGCAAGCTCGGACAGCTGGACAAGCTCCAGCATCTGGTCAACCTTCTGCGTGATGTCGGCTCCCGGCCAGCGCAGCCGGCGCAAGCCGAACGCCACATTCTCCGCCACCGTCATGTGGGGAAACAGCGCATAGTGCTGGAAAACCGTGTTAACGGGGCGCTTGTTGGGCGGCAGTTTCTCGATCTCATCGCCATACAGGAAGACCGCCCCACTGGTCAGCTCTTCGAGCCCGGCAATGATCCTCAGCAAAGTGGTCTTGCCGCATCCCGACGGCCCCAACAGCGTGAAGAATTCGTTGTCGCGGATCTCGAGGCTGACATTGTCCAACGCCGCAACAGCATTGGGCGGCGCCCCAAACACCTTTACGACGCCGTCGGTGGCAATGGCCACCTGGCGCGGGTCATGAACGTCCACTGCTGTCATACGTATTCGGGACCGGACAGGAACTGAGGCGAGCATGCTAGCATGAGCCTTGGGCCGCGCAACGGGTGGCGGCGGGCTCGTCATGGGACAACGAGCCTCCATCCACGCATGCGGCGGCCGTGCGCGAAAATGATCGCAAGCGATATCAACCGCTTGCCGGCTGGATCGGAAAGATCGGCCGCGAATTCATCCACCCCCTTTCGGCCTCGACTATACTCACGTCATCCCTTGCCGCCCGAGGGGGCGTGCTCGAGACCGCCTGGATCACGTGGGAAGGGAGCGGCGCCCG
>CAYWVA010000077.1:0-9438 GCA_964461545.1 uncultured Rhizobiaceae bacterium
TCGTGGCGCCTGAGGATGCGCGCCAGGATCTCACCCTGGTAGGCATCCGATGGCGGGGTCCGGAATACCAGGTCATTGTCGTCAAGCTCCGAAAGCGCCGGCGAGGTCGAGGCCGGCGAGATCATCACCACTCCGGCGGGGATCCCAACGTTGTTGGCCGCCGCGATGGTGGCGCCGGAACACAGTGCCCCGACGATGGCCACGACCTGCTCGGTATTGACCAGTCGGTCGGCACCGTTGACCGCCATGGTGGCATCGATACAGCCGGTATCGGCTGTGGGCATAGCAATCTGTTGACCGTCCAGGAGCCCGCCCTGCTCATTGACATGGGTGGCGGCCAGCTGAGCAGCCTCAAAGATCGGCGGCGTCAGACTTTCTATCGGTCCGGTAAAGCCGCCAAGAAACCCGATCTTGACCTCAGCTCCTGCGCCCGTCGGAGCAGCAACGAGGGTAGCCATCGCCGCGGCAGCGGCCAGTATCCCAATCGTGGAACGCATTTTTGAGCCTCCCTGATCTCGGATTGCAGCAACAATCCTCCTCCGGGCCGATCATACGCCCATCGGAGTTGCCTGCAACATTGCCGGGGACCACCTTGTTTGTAAAGCGGATCTCCAGTTGTACGGCGCCGCGCACGGACAGGTTGAGGTATTCCCATGCGCTCTAACGCGTCTGCCAGTCCGCCAGGCGATCGAGGCCCAAAAGCTCCTCATAGCTCGGGCGCGGCCGCACGATCGCGAACCTGTTCCCCTTAACCAGGATTTCGGGGATCAGCGGGCGGGTGTTGTAGGTGCCCGACTGCACCGCGCCATAGGCCCCGGTCGTCATGACCGCCACCAGGTCGCCGGCGGCCAGAGATGGCATGGGCCTGTCTTTGGCCAGATAATCGCCCGACTCGCACACCGGCCCAACGACGTCGGCAACCATCTCGACACCATTGCGGCTCGTCTCGGCAACCGGCATGAACTCGTGCCACGCTTCGTACAGGGTCGGCCGCATCAGGTCGTTCATGGCGGCATCGACGATGATGAAGCGCTTGGGTCCGCTCGGCTTCACACGGATGACCCGGGTGACCAGGATTCCGGCGTTGCCGGCGATCATGCGTCCGGGCTCCAGGATGAGCTTCACGCCGAGACCGCCAAAGATGCTTTTGACGAGAGCGGCATACTCGTCGGGGTGCGGCGGGATGTCGTTGGTGCCGCGATAGGGCACGCCCAGGCCGCCCCCGAGGTCGACATGGCGGATGACGTGGCCGCGGGTGCGGAGCATCGCCACGAGCTCGGCAAGCAGCTCATAGGCTCGGCGATAGGGCGCCAGAGTGGTGATCTGGCTGCCGATATGCATGTCGACGCCGGACACCTCGATGCCGGCCAATTCGGCGGCACGCGCATAGATCGCCTCGGCATCGGCAAACGACACCCCGAACTTGTTCGAGGCGCGGCCGGTGGTGATTTTCTCGTGGGTCCCGGCATCGACGTCCGGGTTGATGCGAATGGAAATGTTGGCGCGGCTGCCCAGGCGGCCGGCGACCGAGCTCAAGAGCTCAAGCTCCGATTCGGACTCCACGTTGAAGCAGGCGATGCCCTCCTTGAGGCCGAGCGCCAACTCGCGCGCGGTCTTTCCGACCCCCGAAAAGACGATGCGCCGGCCGGGCACCCCGAGCGCCAGAACCCGCCTCAGCTCGCCTTCGGAGACCACATCGAAGCCGGAGCCGAGATCGGCCAGCGTCTTCAGTACCGCCTGGTTGGAATTGGCCTTTACGGCATAGCACACCAGGTGGTCGGTGCCCTCGAAGGCGGCCTCGAACACCCGGTAGTGGCGCTCCAGCGTAGCAGTCGAATAGCAATAGAACGGCGTGTCGACTTCGTTCGCCAGCACCTTGAGATCCACGTCCTCAGCGTGCAGGATGCCGTCTCGATAGTGGAAGTGATGCATGTCGCCGAGTGCTTTAGAAAGCGGCTATAAAGCCATCAATCGACAAGGGGATCGAGGATGAAGGGCGGATCCCTCGGCTCGTCCTCGGCACCGGGCGGAGCCTTCAGCGGCCCGCGCACGCCGCAGGCCGAAACGAGCGCCGCAACCAGGGCGGCCACCAGCAGGCTGCGCAAAGAGGTCATCTGAAGTCCCCCCGACGGCTCTAGTCGGCCACACCCTGTTTAGCGCAAGCCGGCCCCCAAGTCCAAGCCGTTGCCGCCGCTTCATTGGCCGAGATGGATAAGCCAGCGCTCCGCCTCCCGGCGCACGTTGTCTGGCGCAGTGCCGCCAAAGCTCGTCCTTGAGGCCACCGAGGCCTCGACGCTCAGCACCGAAAACACCTCCTCGGTGATCCCAGGCTCGACCGAGGTCATGTCGGCAAGGCTCAAGGCCGCCAAGTCCACGCCCTTCTTCTCGGCCAGCGCCACCAGTGCGCCGGTCACGTGATGGGCCTGGCGGAACGGCATTGCGAGCACCCTGACCAGCCAGTCGGCAAGGTCGGTAGCGGTGGAGAAGCCAAGTGCTGCGGCCTCGCGCATGGCTGGCGCTTGTGGCTCCATGTCGTCGACCAGACCGGTCATCGCCGCAAGCGCCAGCGACAGGCTGTCGAGGGCGTCGAAAGCCGGCTCCTTGTCCTCCTGCATGTCCTTGGAATAGGCCAGCGGCAGGCCCTTCATCACCACCATGAGGCCGACGAGCGCGCCGAGGATCCGCCCCGGCTTGGCGCGCACCAGCTCGGCGGCATCGGGGTTGCGCTTTTGCGGCATGATCGATGAGCCGGTGGTGAAGCGGTCCGACAGCTTGACGAAGCCAAACTGGGCCGAGGCCCATAGCACGATCTCTTCTGCCAGGCGCGACAGATGTATGGCCACGATGGCCGCCGCGGCCAGGGTTTCGAGCACGAAATCGCGGTCGGCGACGGCATCGATGGAATTGGCCATCGGCCGGTCAAAGCCCAGCGCGCTGGCCGTCATCTCCCGGTCGATTGCAAACGATGTGCCGGCCAGTGCGGCCGCGCCGAGCGGGGATTCGTTGAGGCGGGCGCGCGCATCGGCAAAGCGCCCCCGGTCACGGTCCAGCATCTCGACATAGGCCAGGCAGTGGTGCCCGAAGGTCACCGGCTGGGCCACCTGCAGATGGGTGAAGCCCGGCATGATGGTCGCGGCATGATCAAGCGCCTTTTCGGCCAGCGCCCGCTGCAGCCCGGCAAGTTGGCCGTCCAGCCGGTCGAGGCAGTCGCGGACATAGAGCCGGAAATCGGTGGCCACCTGATCGTTACGCGAGCGCGCGGTGTGCAGCCGGCCGGCCGGCTCGCCGATCACCTCCTTCAGGCGGCTTTCGACGGTCGTGTGGATGTCCTCCTGGGCTCGATCAAAGGTCATCCGATTTTCGGCGATGTCGGAGTGAACAATGTCAAGCCCGCGCACGATCTCGGCGGCGTCGGCCTCAGAGATGATGCCGCACCGGGCCAGCATCCTGGCGTGCGCCTTTGAGCCTGCAATGTCCTGGACATAGAGGCGCCGGTCGAAGCCGATCGAGGCGTTGATCTCCTCCATGATCTCGGCCGGTTGTTGCGCAAACCGTCCGCCCCACATCCTGTTGGTCATGCTGTTGAGTCTCTGCTATCTGGGTCCCGTCACTGAATGTGGTTTTGTCTCATAGAGAGCCATGAGCAGCAAATCCATCGTCGCTTTCAGCGGCTGGCGGGTCGGCCTCCTCGCCGTCGGCTTGGCTATGCTGCTCACCGGCGCTTATGGCCTTTATGCCCGGCAGGATGCCAAGCCGCCTGAGTCCGCCGTCGGTGCCCCGACCCGCAGCGGCGAAACACCGACCGGCGTGACCCGCGACTTGGCGACCGGTGCGCTCGCAGCCTTTATCGTTCACGCCCAGCCCAAGGCCTTGCCCGACATCCCGTTTCAAGACAGCGAAGGAGCGCCGCTGTCGCTCGCCGAGTGGCAGGGCCGCGTCGTGCTTGTCAACCTGTGGGCCACCTGGTGCGGGCCGTGCCGCAAGGAGATGCCGGAATTGGCCGAACTGCAAAAGCGCCTGGGGTCTGAGGACTTCGAGGTGGTGGCGATCAGTGTGGACCGCTCAGGTGCCGAGGTCGCCCGCCCCTTCCTCGCCACCGTCGGCGCCGAGGCATTGAGGCTTTATCTCGATCCGACCACCAATGTGCTGGCCGCCTTCAGGGCCGTCGGCCTGCCCGCCACCATGCTGATCGACCGGTCGGGCCGCGAGGTCGGCCGCCTGTTCGGCCCCGCCGACTGGGCCAGTCCCGAAGCGGCGCGCCTGATCGAGGCGGCCATCGCCGAGGGCCAGCCGAGCTGAAGCCCCGCGCAAATCGGCAGTTACTCCAGGTCCTCGGCCACGGTCACCCGCAGGTCCTGCGGGCGCGGCATGGAGATGATGTTGTAGCCGGCATCGACGAAATGAACCTCGCCGGTCACCCCGGATGACAGCGGCGACACGAGATAGAGCGCAGCACCTCCCACATCGTCGAGGGTGACAGCGCGCTGCAGAGCCGAATGGCGGTTATGGAAGGCATAAAGCACACGGGCCTCGGCGATCCCGGCGCCGGCCAGTGTGCGCATCGGGCCGGCCGAAATCGCGTTGACGCGGATTGCCTGGGGACCGAAATCGGCGGCGAGATAGCGCACCGACGATTCCAGCGCCGCCTTCGCCACCCCCATGACGTTGTAGTTGGGCATTACCCGCTGGGCGCCGCCGAAGGTCAGGGTGAGAATCGAACCGCCCTGCGGCATCAGCGGCGCGGCCCGCCGGACGATTTCGGTGAACGAGAAGCACGAAATGAGCATGGTCCGGGTGAAGTTGTCTCGGGTGGTATCAGCGTACCTGCCCTTGAGTTGCGCCCGGTCGGAATAGGCAATGGCGTGGACGACGAAATCGATACTGCCCCACTCGCGCTTGAGGCTGTCGAACACGGCATCGACGGTCGCGGTGTCTTCCACATCGCAGGGCAGGACGAGTGAGCTGCCCGCCGACTGGGCAAGCGGCTTCACCCGGCGCCCGAATGCCTCGCCCTGATAGGTGAAGGCAAGCTCGGCGCCATGGTTGGCCAGCGTCCTGGCAATGCCCCAGGCAATAGAATGATCGTTCGCCACCCCTAGGATCAGGCCGCGCCGGCCCTGCATCAGCGCCTGAGGGTTCACCGGATCTGCTGCCATCGGCTTCAGGCTTCGTAGCGCTGGAGAACCAGCGATGCGTTAGTGCCTCCGAAGCCGAAGCTGTTTGAGAGCACGACGTTCACCTTGGCATCGTCAATGCGCTGGCGGGCGATCGGCAGACCGGCGAAATCCGGGTCGATCTCCTCGATGTTGGCGCTTTCGCAGATAAAGCCGTGCCGCATCATCAAGATGGAATAGATCGCCTCATGGGCACCGGCGGCGCCCAGCGAGTGGCCGGTGAGCGACTTGGTGGCCGAGATCGGCGGGATGTCGTCGCCGAACACCTCCTGGATCGCCTCGATCTCGCGCTTGTCGCCGACCGGGGTAGAGGTGGCATGGGGATTGATGTAGTCGACCTTCTCGGTCACCGTCGAAAGCGCCTGACGTATGCAGCGCACCGCGCCTTCCCCGGACGGCTGCACCATGTCGTAGCCGTCCGATGTGGCGCCATAACCGACGACCTCGCAATGGATGGTGGCGCCGCGCGCCTTGGCCCGCTCGAGTTCCTCCAGCACCAGCACGCCGGCGCCCCCGGCGATGACGAAGCCGTCGCGATGCTTGTCGTAGGCCCGCGAGGCCTGCGCCGGGGTCTGGTTGTAGCCGCTCGACATGGCGCCCATGGCATCGAACAGCACCGACAGCGTCCAGTCGAGTTCTTCGCCGCCGCCAGCGAACATGACGTCCTGCTTGCCCCACTGGATGAGCTCGGTGGCGTTGCCGATGCAGTGCGCCGACGTCGCACAGGCCGAGGAGATCGAGTAATTGACGCCGCGGATGCCGAAGGGCACGGCAAGGGTGGCCGAATTGGTGCTCGACATCGCCGCCGGCACGGCAAACGGCCCGACGCGCTTGGGGCCCTTGTCCCGGGTGGTATCGGCAGACTGCACGATGGCGCGTGTCGAGGGACCGCCCGAGCCCATGATGATGCCGGTGCGGTCGTTCTTGATGTCGGCGTCCTCCAGCCCGGAATCCTTGATCGCCTGCTGCATGGCGACCCAGTTCCAGGCCGCGCCATCGCCCATGAAGCGGCGGACCCGGCGGTCGACGGCGCTGTCGAGATCGAGTTTGGGAGCGCCATGCACCTGACAGCGAAAGCCCAGGCGGGCATAGTCATCGGCACGCACGATCCCCGACTTGGCGTCGCGCAGCGAGACCAGCACCTCATCGGCATTGTTGCCGATGCTCGACACGATGCCGATGCCGGTGACGACAACCCTTCTCACTGTTCGGTCCCCGTCTGACCTGGCTCCGGCACGAACAGCCCGACGCGCAGATCGGTTGCGCTATAGATCGGCTCGCCGTCTGCCTTGAGCACGCCATCGGCGACGCCGAGCTTGAGCTTGCGCAGGATGATTCGTTTCAGGTCCACGACATATTCGACCTTGCCGACCGTCGGCACCACCATGCCGATAAACTTCACTTCGCCGACGCCGAGCGCCCTGCCCTTGCCCGTCCCCCCGAGCCAGCCCAGATAAAAGCCAAGGAGCTGCCACAGCGCATCGAGCCCGAGGCAGCCTGGCATGACCGGGTCGCCAGGAAAGTGGCAGGGGAAAAACCACAGATCCGGCTTGATGTCGAGTTCGGCCCGGATCTGGCCCTTGCCGTGAGGTCCGCCGGAGTCACTGACATAGGAAATGCGGTCGAACATCAGCATCGGCGGCAGGGGCAGCTGGGGATTTCCCGGGCCGAACAGCTCGCCGCGTCCGCACGCCAGGAGCTCCGGGTAGTCGTAGCTTGCCTTGCGTTCGAACATCGCCTGTTTGCCCTGCCTCGACCTGGATGCCAGGCCCAACGGGGTTGCTGCCGCTTGCCGCCTGGCGCCCATTCCGCATTGGGGCGGGCGGGCCGAACGGGTTCTAACATACCCATCAGGGCACTCAAAGGGGCTACAAGCGGCCGTCGTCGCGGGGGCGCAGGCACCGGCTCGCCTGGCGCGGCAGGCGGCCGCACAGGCAGAAATTGCGAAGCGATCTCAGAGCCTGTATGATGCCCCATGAATACCTACGATGGAAACGACACGGCAGCCATGGAGAGCACCGGATCTACGATGGTGATTGCGCGCTTGCGCAAGGCGGGCTTGCGCCCCACCCGGCAACGGGTTGCGCTGGCCACGCTGCTGTTCGGTGAAGGCCAGCGGCATGTGACGGCCGAGGAGCTGCACGATGAAGCCCTCAGGTGCCGCCTGCCCGTGTCGCTCGCCACCGTCTATAACACGCTCAACCAGTTCACCGACGCAGGGTTGTTGCGCGAGGTCGCCATCGAGGGCCAGCGTAGCTATTTCGACACCAACACCTCGAACCATTTCCATTTCTATCTTGAAAGCGAGCGCAAGCTCTTCGACATCCCGGGCGGCGATCTTCAGGTGAGCGGGCTGCCCGAACTGCCGCCGGGGACGCGCGTCCGCCGCGTGGACGTGATCGTCAGGCTCGAGGACGCAAATGGAGCCGGCGCCAAGACGAAGTGAGCTTATCTGCCCACCTGTTCGCCCGGATAGACGCCCCACAGCATCGCCTGCTCGACCCAGCCGTCATGACCCTCGACCGAGATCCGGCACCAGTCGCCGGTGCAGGAATTGACATCTGCCATGACGCCGGTCGAAAGCAGCGCCACAGCGGGTGAATCCGCGGCGCTTGCGGTGCGCAGCGCGACCGGCTCCGCGTCGCTCCACGGTGCCACCAGCACGCCGCGACGCCCGCTCAGCAGGCTGTGGTAGACCCAGCCCTCGGCACCTTCGCTGTCACGGATGCGCCGCCAGTGTCCGGACTCCGCAACGATCTCGACCGGCAGGCCTTTGCGGGTGAAAACCCACGAGACCTGGTGGTCGCTGGACGGTCCCCGGCGGACATTGACCCGATCAGCCTTCAAAGTCACGAACCGCGGCAGCGGCAGGCCGCTGTCGCCCGTGCGTATCGGCTGGGCCGAACTGGCAATCGTGGTGTCTTGCGCAGCCGCCGCACTGCCGGCCTCAAAGCGGGCGCCCCACAGGCCATAGGCAACCCCGGCAACAATGGCGAGGCTTAACACCCCCCATGCCACCGCGCCCAGGCCCTTCCATCGCATCGGCAGAGCCACCTCGATCTCCTCCCAGCCTCACGCCATCGCCCCCGCAAGCCTCCTCTGCCGGCGACGCTTCGCTTGAGCCGGCCGGTGGTTTGCCCCCGGTGTCGAACCCTTTGCTGGACAACCCCGTGTCACAGTTTACACAATGGCGGGGCTCCCATAAAGAGAGTCGAGGGGCAGCCTTGCTCAATCGCGGTTAACACTTCCTCAACGGCCGCCTTGGAACCATCGCCCGGGAGCCATCCATGCCGACACGAAAGCCGCTGGTCATCGTCACCCGCAAGCTGCCCGACCTGGTTGAGACTCGGATGCGCGAGCTGTTCAACACCCGGCTCAACGACGACGACCATGCCATGAGCCAAGGCGAGCTCATCGCCGCAGTGAAGGAAGCCGAAGTGCTGGTGCCGACGGTCACCGATCGGATCGACAAGAGCGTGCTGATGCAGGCCGGCGAAAAACTGAAGCTGATCGCCAATTTCGGCAACGGCGTCGACCACATCGACGTCGATACGGCAACAGCGCGCGCCGTCACCGTGACCAATACGCCCGGCGTCCTCACCGAGGATACCGCCGACATGACCATGGCGCTGATCCTGGGCGTGGCGCGGCGCATCATCGAGGGGGCCCGGATCATCGGCCCCGACAACTCCTGGCAGGGCTGGTCGCCGACCTGGATGCTCGGCCACCGCATCACCGGCAAGCGCCTCGGCATCGTCGGCATGGGCCGGATCGGCCAGGCTTTGGCGCGCCGGGCGCGGGCCTTCGGGCTGCAGATCCACTATCACAACCGCAAGCCCGTGCATGGCTCGGTCGAGGATGCCCTGGAGGCGACGTACTGGGAGAGCCTCGATCAGATGCTTGCCCGCATGGACATTGTCTCGGTCAACTGCCCGCACACGCCGGCGACCTATCACCTGCTGTCGGCCCGGCGGCTCAAGCTCATGCGTCCCGACGCCATCATCGTCAATACGGCGCGCGGCGAGATCATCGACGAGAACGCCATGGCCCGCATGCTCGAGGCGGGCGAACTCGGCGGCGTCGGCCTCGACGTGTTCGAGCATGAGCCGGCGGTCAATCCGCGGCTGTTGCGGTGCAAGAACGCCGTGCTGTTGCCGCACATGGGCTCGGCCACCATCGAGGGCCGCATCGACATGGGCGAAAAGGTGATCATCAACATCAAGACGTTCTCCGACGGCCACGCCCCGCCCGACCGCGTCCTGCC
>CAYWVA010000078.1:0-9387 GCA_964461545.1 uncultured Rhizobiaceae bacterium
GCATCACGTCGCCGAGCTGGCCGGTAAGTATGAGCTTGCCGGTGCCGGGAATGCGCGTGGCCTCGATGAACAAGATGTCGCCGCCGACCGGCGTCCAGGCCAGGCCGGTCGCAACCCCGGGCACGCTGGTCCGCATGGCCACTTCGTTTTCGAACTGCGGCGCGCCGAGGATCTCAACGAGATCATCGCGCATAATGCGAATCGCCTCGCTCTGGCCCTCCGCGATGCGCACCGCAGCGTGGCGCAACGCCTTGCCGATCTCGCGCTCGAGGTTTCTCACCCCGGCTTCGCGGGTATAGCTCTCGATAATGTCGCCCAGCGCCTCGTCATCAATCTCGACCTGGCCGGGGTGCAAACCGTTGGCCTCCATCTGCCGGCCGACGAGATATCGCCGAGCGATCTGGAACTTCTCCTCGGCCGTGTAGCCGGCCAGCGAAATGATCTCCATGCGGTCGCGCAAGGGGCCTGGAATGGTGTCAAGCATGTTCGCCGTTGTGAGGAACACCACCCGGCTCAAGTCGAAGGGAACGCCGAGATAGTTGTCGCGGAACGTGTTGTTCTGCTCCGGATCGAGCACTTCCAACAATGCAGCCGACGGGTCGCCGTGGATGCCGGCGCCGAGCTTGTCGATCTCGTCGAGCATCATCACGCAATTGCGGGCGCCCGCCTTGCGGATTGCCTGGACGATGTTGCCCGGAAGTGCCCCGATATAGGTCCGGCGATGACCGCGGATCTCGGCCTCGTCATGCACGCCGCCAAGGCTCACACGTACGAACTTGCGGTTCATGGCGCGCGCAATCGACTGGCCAAGCGAGGTCTTGCCGACGCCCGGCGGCCCGACAAAGCACAAGATCGGCGCCTTGCCGTGGGGCGCCAGCTTGCGCACCGCCAGGTACTCCACGATCCGGCGCTTGATCTTGTCCAGCCCGTAATGATCCTCATCGAGGATGCGACGCGCTTCCGGGATGTCGATCGAAGTCTCATCCGGCAGCCCCCAGGGCAACTCGACCAGCCAGTCGAGATAGGTGCGCACCATGCCGAATTCGGCCGCCGCCTCGGGCATCCGTTCCAGTCGGCGCAGCTCCTTGCGGGCCTGCTCTTCGACCTCCTTGGGCATGTTGGCCTTGGCGATCGACTCGCTGAGCTCGGCCATCTCGCCCGCCTTGCCGTCCTCGCCTTCGCCGAGCTGGCGCTGAATGGCGGCGAGCTGCTCGCGCAGCAGCACCTCGCGCTGGCGCTCGTCGAGCGCCGACTTGGTCTGCCGGCCGATCTCCTGGCTGAGCTTCAGCACCTCGATACGGTGCGACAGCAGGCGCGCCACCTTGTCCATGCGGGCCTTGAGATCGACGGTTTCGAGGATCTCCTGTTTTTCCTCAGGCTTGAGGTCCAAATAGGCCGCGGCGAGATCGGCGAGCGGGCCGGGCTCGGAGACCGACTGGACCGCCTCGACCAGCTCTTGCGGCGCCTGCGGCAGCAGCTGCAGGGCCGCAATCGCCTGAGCCTTGAGGTTGAGGAACCGGGCCTCGATGTCGGAAGTGCGCTGCTCAGGCTCGGGGATCGTGAGCACACGCGCCACCATGAACGGCCAGCCGTCCAGGAACTCGGTGATCTGGAAGCGCTGGTCGCCCTGGCACACCAGATGGTTGGTGCCGTCAGGCGCGGTGATGTAGCGCACGATATTGGCCACGGTGCCGATGCGGTGCATATCGACGCCCGAGGGTTCGCCAAGTTCCGGGTCGCGCTGCATCAGGATGCCGACCTGGCGCTGCTCCCGGACCGCCTGCTGGGCGGCGGCAATCGAGCGCTCGCGGCCGAGCGTGATCGGCAGCACCAAGCCCGGAAACAGCACGATATTGCGCACCGGAACGATGATCAGGGCGTCGGCCGGCAGCGGCGGCAGCGGCGATCCCGGCCGCTCCAGCGCTTCTGCCGGTTTGTCGTTCAGCGAACTGGCATCAGCCACGCGTCAGCTCCGTTTTTTCCAGAGTGATGAGCAGACAGCCATCCACGGAGGTGCGGCGGACATCGCTGTAGCGTCCGGCCGGCAGACGTATGCGGCGCTCGAAGCGGCCTTGCGGCAGCTCGAGACGGTGGATGACGGCCGTCTGCAGCTCGCGCGGCAGGACGCGGACACCGGCGATGAGCAGGTCGCTGCCATCGATGGCGGCCTCCACCTGAGCGGCCGCCACGCCGGGCAACGCCACCAGAACCAGGACGGCGCTATCGGTTTCGAGCATGTCCACCGGCGGCTCCCAGATCGGCAGGCGCCGCGCCGACATCGCCGGCCGGAACAGCTCCCGATTCATGCGCTCGGCCCGGGCCAGCATGTCGCAAGCCTCCGACCACATCCATCGACGTGCGAAATCAGAATCCATTGTGTCCCTTTCCACCAATATCTGAGCTGCGCACGGTGCAGAATCAATGACCGGACCGGGCAAATCGACCAATCCTTCGCATCGCCCGGCTCTCAAACATGACCGTCCAAGCCCAGCAGCGGCGCATCCAGGTCGGGACGGCGGTCGCGAGACACGGGCGGCTAGGCGCCACCTCACCCGCCCAGGAAGCCCTCCAGCACGTTGACGGTGTTGATGCCGATTGACTCAATGGCATAGCCGCCCTCCATGACGAAGAGGGTCGGAAGTTTAAGTTCGGCGATGCGAGCGCCATAGGTGCGGAAATCGTCCGACGCAAGCTTGAAGAAGCTGATCGGGTCATCCTTGAAGGTGTCGACGCCCAAAGACACCACCAGCGCGTCGGGGCGGTAGCGCTTGATCTTGCGGCAGGCATCGTTGAGCGCCTTGTCCCAGACATCGAACCCGGTCCCCGGCGGCATCGGGTAGTTGACGTTAAAGCCTTCGCCCTCGCCCTCGCCGGTCTCGTCCTTGTAGCCGAGGAAATAGGGGAAGGTGTCTTCGGGCCGGCCGTGCAGCGAGCAGAACAGCACGTCGGCGCGGCGGTAGAAGATATCCTGGGTGCCGTTGCCGTGGTGAAAGTCGACGTCGAGGATCGCCACCCGCTCAGCCCCGCCGTCTATGAACGCCTGGGCGGCGATGGCGGCGTTGTTGAGGAAGCAATATCCGCCATACATGTCGCTGGCCGCGTGATGGCCGGGCGGCCGGCACAACGCGAAGGCCGCGGGCGCGCCGCCGGACACCAGGGCTTGGGCGGAGAGCGCCACGGCAGCCGATGCCTTGGCTGCTTCCCAGGTGCCGGCGGTGATCGCGGTTTCGGTCGCCAGGGTGTAGTACCCGGCCTTGCCCTCGATGTGGTTCGGCACCCGCTGGCGCATGCGGCGCATCGGAAAGCCGGTGGGGATGATCTCGCCGCGGGCGCCTTGCGCCACCCACTCGTCCCAGGCGGTTTCGAGAAAATTGAGGAATCCCTTGTCATGCAGCTTGCGCACCGGCTTCATGTCGAGGCGACCCGGCGCAACGATATCGGTCAAGCCCCGCTCCTTGAGCCGACGCAGCACGTATTCCATTCGCGACGGCCGCTCGAATGGCGTGACGAACTCGCCTTGCCACAGCTCGCCCTGCGGAAAGTGCTGCCGATGCTCCTCGCTGAAAACGATCCTCACGATGGTCCTCCTGATGCCGTTTGCGGCAAGCACAGTGGCCATTCGGCCGGGGCAAGGCAAGGGCCGCTGTCGGGCTTGGCGGGCGATTGCGCATTCCCCTCTGGCAATCTTTGCGATAAGCCCGTCTTTGAGCGTGCAACGGGGATCACTCCACATGAAGTACGTCACACTGCCCGGCGGTGAGCGCGTCCCGGCCCTCGGGCTGGGGACTTGGCGCATGGGCGAAACCCGCGCCACACGAGACCAGGAGGCGACCATACTGCGCCAGGGGCTCGATCTCGGCCTCAGCCTCATCGATACCGCCGAGATGTACGGGGAAGGCGGCGCCGAAGAAATCGTCGCCGAGGCGGTCGCCGGCCGTCGCGACGAGGTGTTCATCGTCTCCAAACTCTACCCGCACAACGCCTCGCGGGACGGTGTCATTGCCGCCTGCGACCGGTCGCTCGCCCGGCTGGCGACCGATCGGATCGATCTTTACCTGCTGCACTGGCGCGGCAGCTATCCGCTGGTCGAGACGGTCGACGGCTTTGAGCGGCTCAAGCGCGACGGCAAGATCCGCTACTGGGGCGTCAGCAATTTCGACGTGTCCGACATGGCGGAGCTGTTCGGCTCGGAGGCCGACCGGTCCTGCGCCGCCAACCAGGTTCTGTACCATCTGGGCCAGCGCGGCATCGAATGGCAACTGCTGCCTCAGATGCAGGAACGCGGCATCCCGATCATGGCCTATTCGCCGCTCGGCCAGGGCGAGCTTTTGCGCGATGCCACGCTGGCCCGCATCGCCCGCCGCCACGGCACCGCTGCAGCCGCCATTGCGCTCGCCTGGGTGATGCGCCGTGACGGTGTCATGGCCATCCCCAAGACGGCCGACCGCAATCATCTCAGTGAGATCGTTGCGGCGCTCGACGTGACGCTCGGGGATGAGGATACAGCCGAACTCGACGCGGCGTTCCCGCCGCCCCGAGGCCCGGTGCCCCTGGCCGTCGGCTGACCTCAAGCTACCGCGCTGCCGCGGGCCGCGCTTGTCGTCGCGGCGCGGCGCTCGTGTGCGGCAATCCGTCGGCTGTCGGACTTGAGCTGGCCGCACGCCGCCATGATGTCACGCCCGCGCGGCGTTCTCACCGGGCTGGCATAGCCCGCCCGGTTGATGATCTCGGCGAAGCGCTCGATGGTGTCCCAGTCCGAGCACTCGTGGACCGTTCCCGGCCAGGGATTGAACGGAATGAGATTGATCTTGGCCGGGATGCCTTTCAGCAGCTGGACCAGCCGCTTGGCATCGGCGGGGGCATCGTTGAGCCCCTTGAGCATCACATATTCGAAAGTGATGCGCCTGGCATTGGACAGGCCCGGATAGTCGCGGCAGGCCTGCAGCAGCTCGGCGATCGGGTACTTCTTGTTCAATGGTACCAGGCGATTGCGCACCTCATCGGTGGTGGCATGGAGCGAGATCGCCAGCATGGTGCCAATCTCGCGACCGGCCCGGACGATCTCCGGGACGACGCCCGAGGTGGAGAGCGTGATGCGCCGCCGCGACAGCGACAGGCCCTCGCCGTCGGCGACGATGTCCATCGCCGCTTTCACATTGTCGAAGTTGTAGAGCGGTTCGCCCATGCCCATGAGCACGACATTGGTGATGTAGCGCCCGCCGATCGGGGAGTCGGGGTTGCGCGCCAAGGGGCCGGGCCACTCGCCCAATTGGTCGCGGGCAACGAGCACCTGGCCGACGATCTCGCCCGCCGTCAGGTTGCGCACAAGCCTCTGAGTGCCGGTATGGCAGAAGCTGCAGGTGAGCGTGCACCCGACCTGGCTAGAAATGCACAAGGTGCCACGGTCGGCCTCCGGTATGTAGACGGCCTCAACCTCGTGGCTGGCGCCGTTGGCGTCCGGCGCCAGCCTGAGCAGCCACTTGCGCGTGCCGTCCGACGACACCTGCTCCACGGCGACCTCCGGCCGGGCCAGCGTGAAATACTCGTCGAGCCGCACCCGCACGTCCTTGGCGATATCGCTCATGACATCGAACGACGTGGCGCCGCGGTTGTAGATCCAGCGCCACAGCTGGCTTGAGCGCATTTTGAGCTGACGCTCCGGCACGCCGATCCCGGCGAGCGCCAGCACGAGCTCGCTCCTGGTGAGGCCGATGATCGGCGCTCTGCCTTCGGCAAGTTCCGGCGTTGCCGTGTTACGGTTGAGCAGAGTGCCAGCCATCGTCCTTCCCAGCGCGCCCGGCCCCATGTGCGAAACCATCGCGGGGCCGCCCTCATATAGGCAGGCCGGAGCGCTTTTCCCACCGCTTAGCGTCGTTGCTGGCGAGAAAGCGCTCGGAGCGGACGAAGTGCCGAGCCGCTTGCGCGGCCTAATTGCATTCCTCGTCGATCTTCGTGATGGCGGCGGTCACGCCTCGCAGGGAGTACTGGTCGGTGGTCACCGTGCCGCGCCACGACGTCCCCCTCAGGCGCATGGTCGAGCCGCGCTTCATGGCCTCGACGATTGCGCGGTCGCGCTCAGCTGTATCGGCCCAAGCACCATCGCCGCTGGTGAACAGCTCGAAGTTCTCGTCGCCGATGGTCACCGTGGCGGTCGAATTTTCTCTGAACGGGTAGCCGATGATGGTGTTGACCTCGTTGCGCACCCGCTCGGCCGGTCGGTGGGTGACCAGGAAGAAGATCGGGCCGCGGTTGACGTTCTTCGGCTCCCAGTCCTTTGGCTGCGAGACGATGTAGCAAACCGAGCCTGAGTCGGAATTGTAGGTATAGGCCGCCCAATCCTGGAACTCCCCCAGGACTTGCGGTTGCGGCTCCTGGGCCAGCGCCGGGGCATAGGCCAGCCAAGCCGCGCCTCCTGCCATGAGGCAACTCAATCCAATCACGCGAATCGTCATGCTCGCAAAAATACCCTTAAGTGTCATCCACATTCCAGTCGATTGAAGATTCCCCGGCGCAGAACTCGCGCTTGGCGCCGCAGCTTGTGTCGCCATCTCCTGAGGCCTGCGCACTAAACGGTCGGAATCTGACCAGAATTGGGCGGGGACTTCCGCCCCATGCAATATGCCGCTAGCTTCGAAACGCGCCGAGAAAAAGGACCGATCCCGTCATGAAAGCCGTCTTGTGCAAGGCCTGGGGGCCGCCTGAGACCCTCGCCGTCGAGGAGATCTCCGAACCGCAGCCCGGGCCGGGCGAGGTCGTCGTGGCGGTGAAGGCGGTCGGGCTCAATTTCTTTGATACGCTGATCATCGAGGGCAAGTACCAATACAAGCCCGACCTGCCGTTCTCACCGGGCGCCGAGGTCGCCGGCGTGGTAAGCGCCCTCGGCAGGCACGTGCAGGGATTCGCCGAGGGCGACCGTGTCATGGTCCATCTTTTTTGGGGCGGCTGCCGCGAGAAAGTTGTCGTCGCCGTTGACCAGGTGGTGCCCCTGCCCGCCGGAATCGGCTTTGAGGCCGCAGCCGGCTTGACCGTGACCTATGGCACCACAATTCATGCCCTGCGCGACCGGGCCAATCTCAAGCCGGGCGAGACCCTCGTGGTCCTCGGAGCGGCCGGCGGGGTCGGACAGGCGGCGATCGAGATCGGCAAGGTCATGGGGGCGCGGGTTGTCGCATGCGCCTCGTCCGCCGAGAAGCTCGAGTTCTGCCGCCGGCTGGGCGCCGATGAGACCGTCAACTATTCGCAAGGCGACCTGAAGCTCGCACTCAAGGAACTGACCGGCGGCAAGGGCGTCGACGTCGTCTATGATGCCGTCGGTGGGGAGTACTCCGAACAGGCGCTGAGAGCGCTTGGCTGGAACGGTCGCCTGCTGGTCGTCGGTTTCGCGACAGGCGAGATCCCGCGCATCCCGCTCAATCTCGTGCTGCTGAAGGGCTGCCAGATCGTGGGCGTGTTCTGGGGCGAGCACGCCCGCCGCGAGCCCGAGCGCCACCGCACCAACATGGCCACGCTGCTCAATTGGTGCGCCAGCGGAAAGATCGCGCCACACGTGCATAAGACCTACCGGCTGGAGGAGACGTCGGCGGCGCTCCAGGCCATCGCCAGGCGCGAGGTCATCGGCAAGGCCATCGTGGTCATCTGAGCGCTCAGCCCTTGACCGCGCCCGCCGTGAGGCCGGCCACGATGCGGCGCTGGAACACCAGCACCAGCATCACGACAGGCAGTGTGACGATCACCGAAGCGGCCATGATCATGCCCCACGGCAGTTCGAACGCGGTGGCGCCGCTCATCAGGGCGATGGCCACCGGCACGGTGCGCATCTCATTGGTGAGCGTGAAGGTGAGCGCAAACAGGAACTCGTTCCAGGCCACCACGAAGGCCAAAAGCCCCGTGGTGACGGCGGCCGGCGCCATCAGCGGCAGGAAGATCCGCCACAGGATGTCGAAGTGCGAAGCGCCGTCGATCAGGGCCGACTCCTCGAGCTCGCGTGGCAGCTCGCGCATGAAGATGGTGAGCACCCACACGGTGAACGGCAGCGTCAGCATCAGGTTGGCGAGGATGAGGCCCGGCAGAGAGTTGTACAGGCCGAGCAGCCGGATGAGCTCGAACATGCCCGACAGCACCGCGACCTGCGGAAACATCGACACGGCTAGAATGGTCAGGAGCAACAGCCCGCGGCCGCGAAACGCCACCCGTCCGAAGGCATAGGCCGCCGTGGCGGCGAGCCCCAGCGAGATCGCCACCACGCCGGCCGCCACCATGATCGAGTTGACGATGTTGCGGCCGAAGGGCTGGGACGCAAAGACCGCCACATAGTTCGACACATCGAGTCGTTCAGGCAGATAGGCGACGGTGAACAGCGCGCTGCCCGACCGGAACGACGACACCACGGCATAGTAGAAGGGAAACAGCGCATAGAACCCTATGGCCGCGACCAGCAGCCAGAACCCTATCCGCTGCAGCAAGCCCTTCATGCCCGTTCCTCCGCCGCCACATTCACCCGCGCCACCATGATGTAGATCACCGTCATCAGCGCGATCAGCAGGAACACCAGCGTCGCCGCGGCCGAGCCCAGGCCCACTTCCTGGAACTCGACCAGCTCCTGGCGGGCATAGATCGACACCGACATGGTCTCGCTCGAGGCCGCGGTGAGCACATAGATGAGATCGAACACGCGAAGCGCATCGAGCGCCCGGAAGATCACCGCCACCAGCAGCGCCGGGCGGATGAGCGGCAGCGTGATGGAGAAGAAGGTGCGGACCGGACCGGCACCATCGAGCCTGGCGGCCTCATAGATCTCGTCCGGCAGCATCTGCAGCGCGGCCAGCACCAGCAGGGCAACGAACGGCGTAGTCTTCCACACGTCGACCATGACCACCGCCCACAATGCCGTGTCGGGGTTGGCCGTCCAGGCAACGGGGGCAGCGATGGCGCCGAGCCGCAACAGTGCGTCGTTGATGACGCCATACTGATCGTGCAGCATCCAGTTCCACATGCGCGCCGAAACCACGGTGGGGATTGCCCAGGGGATGAGGACGACCGCGCGCATCAGGCCGCGGCCCGGAAACGCCGAGTTGAGGGTCAGCGCGACGATGGTCCCGAGCACGGTCTCGAGCGACACCGAGACAAGCGTGAACCACACGGTATTCCACACCGAGCGCCACCAGGCCGGATCGGCGAGGACGCCGAACCATTGCCCGTTCTGCCGGACGAGGTAGTTTTCCAAGCCGATGAAGCGGTAGTCGCCAAGCTGGCTCAGATGGGCATCGGTGAAACTGAACCAGATGGTGCGCGCCAACGGCCAGCCCGCCACCACGGCAAGGACGATGAGCATCGGGGCAAGGAACGGCCAGGCGGCCGCGCCGGCCGGCTCGCGCCTCACCGGCTCCA
>CAYWVA010000079.1:0-9329 GCA_964461545.1 uncultured Rhizobiaceae bacterium
CCCGTAGCCTTCTCGCCCAGCGCCGGCGGTTGCGCGACCAGCGCGACGAACGCAGCAGTTCCCTGAGCGACGTCGTTGCCGAGCTTGACAAGCTGGCGCGCAGGCGGGAGGCGCTGGGCCACGTGGCCGACCCGGCCCCGTTGCGCCGGCAGCTCAACGGGCTGGCCGGATTGCCCGAGTGGATCGCCGTACGCGACGAAGCGGCGCGAAGCCTGAAGGCACACCAGGCCGAACTCGACGACCGGCTGCAGAGTCTCGTCGTGCCGATGGCGTCCGCTGACGATCTGGCGCGCCTGGCGGTTCCGGATCCGGCGTCGGTCGAGCAGGTGGTTGAACGTTTCGACGACCTGGCAAAGCGGCGCAGCGAATTCGAGGCAGAGTGGCAGAGGCTGGCTGGGAAACGGGCACGCGTCGAACGCCGGATCGGCGAGCTCGAGGCCGATGGCGACGTGCCCACGGCGGAGGCGCTGAGCGAGGCGCGCGAAGTGCGCGAGGCCCTGTGGAAGGGCTTGCGGTCGCGGCTGCTGGGCGAGCCCCTGCCCGTCGACCCGGCGAGAGACATTGCGGCCTACGAAGAGGCCGTGGCCAGGGTCGACCAGCTTGCCGACCGACGCCAGGCCGAAGCCGACCGCATCGCGGACTTCCGCAAGCTATACAGCGAACGGGGCGAACTCGACGACGATCTGGCGGCGAACACGCAGGCTCTCGCCGAGATCGAGGCGCAGAGCACAAAAGCCGAGGCGGACTGGGCCGCCCTGTGGTCGCCGTCGCAACTGACCCCGAAGTCCCCGCGCGAGATGCGCGGCTGGCTCCAGGCGAGATCCGAAATTTTGCATCTGGTGGGCGAGGTACGCAGCGAGCAAGCGCGCTTTGGGGAGATCGACGGCAGGCTCACCGAGACGACGGAGCAGCTCCGCAAACTGGCGCGCGGTCTCGGAATCGAGGGCCTCGCCCCGGCCGAACTGTTGAAGGCCGCGGCGGCGGCTGTCGCCACTATGGAATCGATCTTTCAGGATGCCCGCCTGATCGCCCAGGAACGAGAAACCTGTGAGCGTCGGCAGCGGGATCTAGAAGCGGCGCTCGCCAAACTGGACCGGCAGGAAGCTGAATGGCGCAGCCAGTGGAACGAGGCCGCGGGCGCGATCGGCTTGCGTGAAGATGCCCTCGACGAAGAGGCGGACGCCGCGCTCAACACCTGGCAGGCGGTTCCGGCACTCGAAGCGTCGCTGAAGGAGCTGGAGCACCGTGTCGGGCGCATGCAGCAGGACTGGCAGGCGTTCGAAGCGGCCGCCGGCGCACTGTGCGGGGCCGTGGCCCCGGACCTCGGCGATGCGCCGCCCCTGTCGGCGAGCGCCGGCCTGCGGGAACGGCTGGTGGAGGCGCGCCAGGCAGCGACCCGGCGCGACGGACTCAACGCGACACTGGCCGCGCTAGAAGGCAAGGCCAACGAGCGTCGCCGCAAGGAGCGGATGAATGACAGTGAACTGGCGGAGCTTTGCACGGCCGCCGGGGCAGCCGACCGGGACGAGCTCGGCGCGCTGGCGGGACGTATCGAGCAGAGCGCCAGCCTCGCAGACCAGATCGCGGATGAGCGCCTGGCGCTGCTGGATGCCGCCGACGGGCTCGGCGAGACGGACCTGCGCGCCGAGCTTGCTGGCCGCGACCCCGACGCCCTGGCGGCGCGCCTGCAGGAACTTGGCGACGAGCAAGACAGGCTGGAGATCCGGTTGAGCGAGGCGATCGTCGCCCAGACCCGCGCCGAGACTGAGCTGGAGCGGATCGAAGCCCAGGCAGGCGCCGCTGCCGCGGCCCAGGATGAACAGAACGCGCTCGCCGAGATCGCTGACATCATCGAGGCCTGGACCAACCTGGCGGCAGCCGAACGGCTGCTTTCGGCGGCCATTGAGAGCTATCGGGCGCGGCACCAGAACCCGCTGTTGGAGCGCGCTTCGGAAGCCTTCGCCATCGCCACCGGCGGCGCCTTTTCAGGGATTTCGCTGGATTATGACGACGCCGACGCGCAGCGCATCGTCGCGGTCCGGCCAGACGGCGCGCGCTTGGCCATCGACGCGCTCAGCGAAGGCACCGCCGACCAGCTGTTCCTGGCTCTGCGCATTGCCACGATCGAGGATCATGCGCGGCGCGCGCGGCCCCTTCCCTTCATTGCCGACGATCTGTTCGTGACCTTTGACGACACGCGCACCAAGGCCGGCCTGAGGCTTCTCGCCGATCTCGGCCAGACCACGCAAGCGATCGTCTTCACCCATCATCAGCACGTGGTGGAGGCGGCCCGGCACACACTCGGACAGCAAGTCGACATTATCGACCTCGGCTGAGTCCGGCCAACTGTGATCCCGATTACAGATACCGCCATCAGCCGATTACAGCCCAAGGGCCGGTTTATGGTTTCCTCCGAAGGCCTGTTCGACTAACATAGCGACAGATGGAAGCCACCTTAAGAAAGTCGGTTCCATGAAGCTCGAGGCCGCTGTCAGACAGGCCGAAGAGACACTGATGTCGAAAGCCAATGTCACCGGCATCGGCATCGGCGAGCGCGACGGCAAGTCGGTAATCAAGGTCTTCGTCACGCGCAAACTCCCCAAATCGCAGCTGCGGGCGCAAGATATCGTCCCCGCCAAGGTCGCGGGCTATCCCACGGACGTGGAGGAAATCGGCGTGGTCTCGGTCGAGTCTGGATCGCCATAAGATCCCGGTTTCCAACTGCCGCTAGGAGGGCGAAGCGATGAGGAGACCATCGAAATCAGCTCGCACCTCGAGGTCTGGGGTGCAATCCACGGGGGAACCTCCAATGGCAACTGAATCCAAGATGACGTTGAGCGCCGCGGACGAACAGACGGCGATCCGCGCCGCGACCGCGGCGGCTGACGAATTCATGGAAGAGGACAAGCCGCGCAGCAACGTGGTGGGGGTTGGTGCCGGCGTCAAATGGACGAACGGCGAGCCCACCGGCGAGCCTTCCGTCATTTTCATGGTCACCCACAAGGTCGCCAAGGATCGCCTGTCGAAGCATGACCTTGTGCCAACCAAGCTGAACAACTTGCGGACCGACGTGCTTGCCGTGGGGCAGTTGTTCGCGGGCGGCGGCAGAATGACCAGCGAGGCCGGCGTGCAGACCTTGACGAAGAGACTGAGGCCCGTGGAAGGTGGATACAGTGTAGGCCATCCCAAGATCACAGCCGGTACCATCGCGACATGCGTATACGACCTGCTGCCGGGCGCCTCGACGAATCCGGACAATCCCGTTCACGGCATCGGCATTCCGAGCAGGTACTACATCCTCAGCAACAACCATGTGCTGGCCAATACCAACGATGCCTCGCCCGGTGACCCTATTCTCCAACCCGGCCCCTTCGACGGCGGGACTTTGCCCGCCGACAGGATCGCCGCGCTCAGCCGCTTCGTTCCCATCCAGTTGACGCCCGCCGTGCCGCTCGGATCGCAGAACAACTTCGTCGATTGCGCGGTGGCCGAGGGCCAGTTCCACGATCTCGACCGTGAGGTGTATTGGGGCGGCTATGTACGGGGTTGGCGGCGGCGGGCTGAGGTCCTCAAAATGGTGGGGCAGACGGTCAAGAAGTCCGGCCGGACCACCAATTTCACCACCGGCCGCATCACCGCGGTAAATGCCACTGTCGATGTCAATTTCGGCGGCGGCCGCATCGGCCGCATGAAGGACCAGATCATCACCACCAACATGTCAGCCGGAGGGGATTCGGGATCGCTCGTGATGACGATCGACAATGTCGCCATCGGTCTGCTGTTTGCGGGTTCGACGCAGGCCACCATCCTCAATCAAATCGAGCTTGTGCGCACGATGTTGCGGGTGGAGGTTGCCGAGCAGATCCTCTAACGCCAGGACGGAAGTCGGATCGCTATGATCCGATACCAACGGCCTCGGCCATCTTGCTGGCGGAATCGGGCGCCATCATCGCGCGGCCTTATTCAGCGGATATCGAACCCTTCAAACCGCGACCAGCCTGCCTGGTACGAGGGAGTAGCTCCCCTCACCTCCGCAATAAGCCGATCGGATCATCATGAATCGACCTCTTGCCGTCACTGGAGTCATCGTCGCAGGCCTTGTTGTGGGTGGGCTTGGCGCCGGGTGGCTGGTTTGGCCCTCGCTCAGTATCTCCGAAATCAGCCAGGCGGTAGCGCGCGACACCGGTCGCACCCTTACTTTTGCTGGGCGGGCGCGGATGAGCCTATGGCCGGAGCTTGCCATCGAGCTGCGGGACGTGGAGCTGTCCAATCCGGCGGGTGTGTCCGGAGGTCGGTTCGCGGTCGCCGAGGCGCTTCGGATCAAGGTCTCCGGGCGATCGCTGTGGCGGCAAAAGCCCGAGGTGACGGAGATCGTTGCGGTGCGGCCGCGGATCAATCTGGTGATCGACAGCGAGGGCCGCAGCAATTTCGCCTTCCAGGGCGACGGCGATAATTTTGCCGACCAGCCTGACGGAGCGGTTCCGGGCCTGCCGCCGATCGTCATCGTCGATGCAAACGTGACCTACCTCAATGAGCGCTCGGGCGCCGCTTTCGTTGCCTCAAGCGTGGACCTGACGCTGTCTCAATCCAGCCTCGACGGTCCGATCGAGCTCGCCGGCGCCTTCAACTGGAATGACCAACGCAGCACCTTGGCACTTTATGTCAAGTCGCCTGCCAGGCTCACTGACGACGGCTCGCCCGTCGATTTCACCGTTACGAGCCCGCAGCTGAACGCCGCGTTCAGCGGCCGTGCGGCGCTCAACGAAGGGCTGGAGCTTGCCGGAACTGTGGACTTCATCGCACACTCGCTTGGCCAACTATTGTCCTGGGTCGGGTCCACTACGCCACGCACTGCAGGATTGCCGGCCCTGACGGCAAGCGGATCGCTCGATCTTTCCGGCGGGGCGATCCGCATCAAGGCAGGCCAGATCGCGTTCGGCCGGATGAATGCGCAAGGCGACCTGGCGGTGAGCTTTGCCGGCCGCCGACCCCGTGTCACGGCCAATCTCGGCGTCGACCGCATCGATCTTGGCGTACTTGGCGGGGATATCTTCGGCAGCGAAGCCGCATCAGGGCTCGCCGCAGATTGGAGCGAGGCGCCCCTCGATGTCGAGTTCCTGAAGTTCTTGGATGCTGAGCTGTCGCTTGCGACCTCCGAACTCGTCTATGGAAAGCTGGTCGCCGGCCCGACACGCCTCGATGTCGGGCTCGCCAACGGCGTCCTCGATGCCGCACTGGTGGACACGGAGCTATATGGCGGTTCGGCAAACGGCCGGCTGAGGCTCGACGGCTTAAGGGCGGTGACCTCCTTCGCCGGCACGCTCAAGGCCGAGGCCATAGACGGCGGTAAGCTACTCGCCGACCTTGCCGGGTCCGAGTTTATTCGCGGCAAGGCCGATTTTGAACTCGACCTCGCCGCCAGGGGCGCAAGCCAGCTCGAACTCGCCTCGATGCTCAAGGGCCAGGCTCAACTGCGCTTCGCCAAAGGTGCGCTGATCGATGTGGACATTCCCGCCATGCTCGGCCGACTGGCCACCGGCGACATCGGTGGCTGGGTGTCGTCAGGAGGGCTCAACACGCCGTTTGCCAAACTGGAGGCAAGCTTCATGGTGGAGGACGGCATCGCCGAGACCCGCGATCTTTCGCTGACAGGTCCGGTGGCCGAGGTCTCCGGAACCGGCAGCATCGACGTGCTGCGGCAGCGGCTCGACCTGGATGTGCGGCCGCGCGTCGTGGCCAAGGAACCGGAGTCCGACGAGCCGGAAGGCCCGCAAGTGCCGGTGGCGGTGGTGATTGAGGGCTCTTGGTCGGCGCCTAGGATCTACAGGGATACCGGCCCCCTCCTTGATCTTGCGCCCGAAACCGTTGAGAAAGACCCGAGCGAAGCGGCAGTGACACGATGATACGCGTCCAGGAAGCCCCGTTCGATCCCGGCGCCGAGCTTGCCAGCCTGAAAACCGGCAGCGCGGCTGCCGGCGCGACCGTGATCTTTGTGGGGACCGTGCGCGAGGCGTCGGAAGGCCGGTCGATCGAGGCCATGACTCTTGAGCATTATCCCGCCATGACCGAGCGAGCTCTGGCCGAAATCGAGGCCGAGGCCCGCCGTCGCTGGCCGCTCGACGAAGTATTGATCGTCCACCGCCACGGCAGGCTGGAGCCGGGCGAGGACATCGTTCTCGTCATCACCCGGGCGGCCCACCGCCAGGAGGCGTTCGAGGCCTGCGCCTTCCTGATGGACTGGCTGAAGACCAGGGCGCCGTTCTGGAAGCTCGAGGCCGACGCCACCGGTGAGCGCTGGGTCGATGCGCGCGGCAGCGACGAAAAGGCCGCCCGGCGCTGGAGCGGCGGTGCGGCCTAGGTCTCGTCCGGCCCGCTCCAGTCAAACGGGATGTGCTTGCTCGACCGGCCGACCCACTCGAACTTCAAACCGAAGGCGTCCGCCGTGCTGTCGGTGGCGCGGCCCCAGGTTGCCACTCCGCCGGGCCCGGTTTCGGATCCGGGCGGGTTCAGCGTCTGCACCCGCTTGCCCGGCGGAGTCGTCGGTCCGGTCAGGGCTTCTCCCCGGGCGCTCACCCGGCCGGGCACCGCGGCGCTCCAATGTGCCAGGTCGTCGGCCACATCAAATTCGATCGGGGCGTATTCGATGCCGCGGAACTCGCCGATCACCTGGGCGAAAAAGGCCGGCCAGCCACCCGCCTTGCCCCCAAATATGGTCTCAAGCGCCTGACTCTGCCTGTCGTCGGCACGCTCGTCCATGAACAGACCCATGATGGCCTTGGCGCCGTCCCAGACATTGCCCTCGAAGGCACTGACCCCGATGAGATTGAGGCCATCCAGGCGAACATCGCCATAGTTGCCTTTGCGGATGTGCCAGGCAAGCACGCCTTCGCAGTCGCCGGTGGTCGGCGGTTGGGCAAAGGTGCATGGGCACGGAACGGTGCAATTGCAAACGTCGAACCAGTCACCCTCCAAGGTCCAGGGCTGAATCTCTGCCATGTGAGCCTCCCGTTTCAACGCCCCCGATCATGACGGGGAAATTTGGATCGAGTGTGACGCGGCGATCGAGGCAAACCTTCCGCCTTGCCGGAAAAGCCGAAACGGTCCAATCTTGCGGCCCTCGATAACGGTTCACGGCTCGACAGCATCGAGCGCCTTGTCGACGCGCTTGATGTCGGCAACGGGCGAACGCTTGCGGGGGGTAACAAACTCGTAGAAATTCGGCGCGGCCATTGTCGACATGCTGTAACAATGGCCGACCATCTTGAGAAACGCCCAACAGGAGGAGTGACTATGAAACGTCTCTTAAGTCTAGGGGTCGCGGTGGCCCTGGCGATCAGTGCCGGCGCGGCGCAGGCGCAAACGCGCACTGCGCTCACTGTCTACACCGCCCTTGAAAACGACCAGCTCGGCCCGGTCAAGGCGGCTATCGAGGCCGCGGTGCCCGAGGTTGAAGTCGTATGGGTGCGCGACTCGACCGGCGTCATCACCGCCCGCTTCCTCGCCGAGGCCGAGAACCCGCAGGCTGACATCGTCCTCGGCGTTGCGGTATCAAGCCTGCTGATGTTCGATGCCCGCGGCCTTCTGGAATCCTACCGGCCGGCCGGAGCCGAGGCGCTGAAGCCCCAGTTCCGCGATAGCCGTGACCAGCCCACCTGGGGCGGCATGGACGCCTATGTCGGGGTGATCTGCTACAACACCATCGAAGGCCAGGCGGCCGGCGCCTCGACGCCCACGAGTTGGGCCGATCTGCTGGCGCCCGAGTTCGAGGGCAAGATCGTCATGCCGCATCCGGCCTCGTCCGGCACCGGCTACCTGACGGTTGGCGCCTGGCTGCAGGTGATGGGCGAAGACAAGGGCTGGGAGTTCATGGACCGGCTGCACGAGAACATGGCCGCCTATCTGCACTCGGGCAGCGCACCTTGCGTGCAGGCGGCGCGTGGCGAGCGGGTCGCCGGCATCGCCCTTGACATGCGCGGCGTACATGAGCGCGCCCAGGGCGCGCCGCTGGAGGTCGTCGTTCCTTCGGAAGGCGTGGGCTGGGAAATGGAGGCTTTTGCCATCGTCAAGGGCACCGACAAGCTTGAGCTTGCCCAGAAGGTCGCCGACTGGGCGGTCACGCAGGAAGCCAACGAGCTTTACTCCCAGACCTATGCGGTGGTCGCCCACCCGGACGTCCGCAACTATCCCGAGGGTTATCCCGAGGCCATCGAGGGCGCGCTCATCGACAACGACTTCGCCTGGATGGCTGAAAACCGCGAGCGTATCCTGGCGGAATGGACCCGCCGTTACGAGGCAAAGGCCGCTCCTCGCCAGTGAGCCGGCCTGGCGTGCATGCCTGCCGCCGCCGGAGTGTGATCGCCTCGGCGGCGGTGGGTTGCGCTTGTCCGGTGGCATTTTCGACGGTGATGACGCCATGAGTTCGACCAGCCCCGATAAAGCCGCCGCGCCCTTCCTCGAAATTCGCGGCTTGAACAAGAGGTTCGGCACCTTCACCGCGCTGAGCGACATTGCGCTCGACGTGCGAGCCGGAGAGTTCATCTGCTTTCTCGGGCCCTCGGGCTGCGGCAAGACCACGCTGTTGCGGGCCATCGCCGGGCTCGATGTCCAAGATGAGGGCGAGATCGTCCTCGACAACTTCGATGTGTCGCGCGCTCCGCCGGCCGAGCGCGACTTCGGCATCGTGTTCCAGTCCTACGCGCTGTTTCCCAATCTCAAGGTCGCCGATAACGTATCCTATGGACTGGTCAACCGGCGCCGGCCGCGCGCCGAAATCAAGGCGCGGGTCGATGAGCTTCTTGACCTTGTCGACCTCAGCGACCAGCGCGCAAAATATCCCCTGCAGCTTTCAGGCGGGCAGCAGCAGAGGGTGGCGCTGGCGCGGGCGCTCGCCACCTCGCCGCGCCTTCTGCTGCTCGACGAGCCCCTGTCGGCACTCGACGCCAGGGTCCGGGTGCACCTTCGCGAACAGATTCGCAAGCTTCAGCGCCGCCTCGGCGTCACCACCATCATGGTCACCCACGACCAGGAGGAGGCGCTGACCATGGCCGATCGGATCGTGGTGATGAATCAGGGGGTCATCGAGCAGATCGGCTCGCCCGTCGATATCTACGCCAGGCCCGAGACCGCGTTTGTCGCCGATTTCGTCGGCAAGATGAGCTTTTTCGACGGCGAACTCAAAGCGGCCAATACCATCGCGACGTCCGGCATCGAGCTTACCTGCAGCGATGACCGTGGCCTCAGTCCCGGCAGTGCCATTACCGTCGGGCTTCGACCGGAAGCGGTGCGGGTGCGCGACGTGCAGCCGGACGACCCCAATGCCATTGAAGTGA